>NZ_SMJW01000110.1 GCF_004348335.1 Actinomadura bangladeshensis
GGCAGGAGCAGGCAGAGGGGGAGGGCGGCGGCGGCGAAGGCCGCGGACCACCAGAAGGCGGCGCCGAAGCCTGATGCCTGCGCCGCGGACGTGTCGGCGCCCGCGGAGGTGCGCTGCAGGATCACGAAGAGCAGGGCGGTGCCCGCGGCGCCGCCGACCTGCTGGGCGACGCGGCTGATGCCCGCGCCTTGCGGGATCTCGTCGGGCCTCAGCCCGATGAAGGCGGCGCCGGTGATCGTGATCATGGCGGCTCCCAGCCCGATGCCGCGCACGAACAGTACGGCCATCAGCATGCCGTTGCCGGTGGTGGCGGTGACGAAGCCGAACGGCACGGTGGAGGCGAAGGTCAGGGCGAACGCGGCGATGGCGACCGGCCGCGGGCCGAAGCGGTCCATGTACCTGCCGGCCAGCGCGCGGGAGACGAGAGTCCCGACGCCTTGCGGGATGAGCAGGAACGCGGCGCCGAGTGCGGACTCGCCGCGGACCTGCTGCCAGTACAGCGGCAGCAGCAGCGTGGTGCCGTACAGGGCGGCGCTGGACAGGAGGACCAGCAGCGTCGACGAGGTGAGGCTGCGATACCGGAACAGCCTGATGTTGAGCAGGGCGTCCGGGCCGCGCCGCAGCGCCCAGCCGACGTAGCCGAGCAGGAGGGCGAGCCCGGCTGCGAGAGGCGGCGCGACCTTGGAGTCGCCGAGGCCGGTGGTTCCGGTGACCTGGGTCAGGCCGTAGATGGCGGCGGCGATGCCGGGTGAGAGCAGCAGCATGCCGACGATGTCGAGGCGGGGACGGGCGCTCGGCCGGTCTTCGGGCAGGTTGCGCCAGGCGAGGATCGCGCCGACGGCACCGAACGGGACGTTGACCAGGAAGATCCAGCGCCAGTCGCCCAGGTGCAGGATGAAGCCGCCGATGACGGGGCCGAGTACCGGGCCGAGGGCGGTGGGCACGGTGACCAGGGACATGACCTTGCCGATGTCGCGGCCCCCGGCGGCCTGCATGATCAGCGTGAACATCAGCACCATCATGATGCCGCCGCCCAGGCCCTGGACCACCCGGAAGATGATCAGGCTCGCGGCGCTCCACGCGGAGGCGGCCAGCAGCGACCCGAGCAGGAAGAGGGACAGGGAGGCGATCCACAGGCGCTTGCCGCCCAGGACCGCCTGGAGCCGGCCCACCGCCGGCATCACGGTGGCCAGGGCCAGCAGGTAGGCGGTGCTCACCCACTGGACGGTGGCCAGTGGGGCGTGCATCTCCCCGGCGAGGCCGTCGATGGCGACACTCATGATCGTGGTGTCGAAGATGACGGCGAACGCGCCGACGATCAGCGTGAAGGTCATGCGCCGCAGGGCGGGGTCGAGGGCTTGCGCGGGGCCGGACGGCGCCTCGGCGCTGTCGTCGACGGCCATGGGAGACTCCTTAAGGTAGGGCGTCTATCTTATGGCCGCCACTGTACGTCGCTGGAATAGAGTAGGCAAATCTATCTAAGGAGGCTGGTTGCGGATGGCCGAGCGGCGCCGCGGGGCGGCACTGGAGAAGGCTCTCCTGGACGCGGCCTGGGAAGAGCTCACCGCCCAGGGCTACGCCAGGTTCACCATGGACGCCGTCGTCAAGCGCGCGGGCACCAGCCCGTCGGTCCTGTACCGGCGCTGGTCCGACCGCGACGAACTGGCCCGCGCCGCCATCGCCCACCGCCTGCGGCAGATGATCCTCCCGGTTCCCGACACCGGGAGCCTGCGCGAGGACGTCCTCACGCTCTTGCGGGAGATCAACGCCACCCGCGCCCAGCTCTCCACCACCATGTACGCGCACCTCGCCGCCCACTACCAGGCGACCGGAACCCGTCCCGGCGACCTGACGGACCCCACCGAGACCGGCCGCAAGGAAGCCGTCGATGCGATCTTCGACCGTGCGATCGAACGCGGCGAGGTCGACCCGCGGCACCTCACCGAGCGCATCAGGTCCCTCCCCTTCGACCTGCTGCGCCACGAACTCCTGACGACGTTCGCCCCGGCCGACGACCACACCCTCGAAGAGATCGTCGACACGATCTTCCTCCCCCTGGTCGCTCACCGCGCCGCCTGATCCGGCCCGCGACGCGGGCCGGCCGGTATGCCCTGGCGACGCACTGCGAACTTGAGGTGGAGGCGTGATCGCCCGCGGGCGGGCTCGGCGCTCCGTCGGCGCGGCGCGGGCGGTCCCGTGGTAGTTCGCTGCGCGAACTGTATGCTGGTCGCGTGGGCAATCAGGGTGACGGGCGGATCGGAATCGTGTCGGCGCTGGTGCGGGGCGCCTTTCTGGTGAATGCCGTCTATGCCAAGTCGGCGCGCGAGTACGGCATCACGTCGCAGCAGGGGCAGTTGCTGTGCATGCTGATGGCCCGGCCGCGGGGGATGAGCGAGCTCGGCGGGATGCTGGGGCTGGCCAAGTCGAGTCTCACCGGCCTGGTCGACCGCACCGAACGCAACGGCCTGGTGCGGCGCGAGCCGGATCCGCAGGACCTGCGGGCGGTACGGGTCGCGCTGACCCCGCGGGGCGGCGAGCTGGCGGCCGATTTCTACGCCGAGACCTGCCGCCGGATCGAGGAGTTGCCAGTGGGGCTCGGCCCCGCCGAACGGGACGCGCTCGCCGGGCTGCTCGGCCGCGTCGTGCTGGACAACAAGGTCCCGGTGGTCTTCGAGGAACCGGGTGAAGGGGGCGCGTCCGGCTCCTGAGAGACGACCTCCCGCGACCTGGAGGGTTGTGGTTCGTAATGCGAACTAATATCGTTCGTAGTACGAACTCAATCCTTCTTTGCGGGGGTGTGGCGTCATGGCTCGTACGGTTGCCGTCATCGGCGGAGGTTATGGAGGTTCAGCCGTCGCCAAGGCGCTGGACGCGGAGGCCGACGTCGTCCTGATCGATCCGCGGGACGCGTTCGTCAACGCGGCGGCGTCGTTGCGGGCGCTGACCCGGCCCGACTGGGCGGAGAACATGTTCTTCCCCTACGACACCCTGCTCGCGCGGGGCACGGTGATCCGCGACAGGGCCGTATCGGTGGATCCCGGCGGTGTCGCGCTGGCGTCCGGGCGGCGCATCGAGGCGGACTACCTCGTTCTCGCGTCCGGTTCCAGTTACGCGTATCCGGCGAAGCCCAACGCCGACTCCACCGGTGAGGCGCTGGACGACCTCCGCCGCACGCACAAGGAAGTGGCCGGTGCCGACCGGGTGCTGATCACCGGTGCCGGGCCGGTCGGTCTGGAGCTGGCCGGTGAGATCAGGGACGTCTGGCCGGACAAGCGGGTGACCATCGTCGATCCGGCCGCGGAACTGCTGCCCGGCTTCGAACCGGAGATGCGCCGTGATCTGCACCGCCGGCTCGACGAGATGGACATCCGGCTTCGGCTGGGCACCGGCCTCGCGGCGCCGCCGGCGACCGAGCCGGGACGGGCCGGGACGTTCACGGCCACCACCGACGGCGCCGAGGAGATCACCGCCGACATCTGGTTCCGTGCCCACGGGGTACGGGTCAACAGCGGCTACCTGTCCGACGGGCGGCTCACGACCCGCACGCCCCAGGGGCAGGTTCCCGTCACCGACACTTTGAACGTCCACGGGCACGATCACGTCTACGCGGTCGGTGACATCACCGACGTCCCCGAGACCAAGCGGGCCTCGTATGCGATGCAGCACGCCGAGGTCGTGGCGGACAACATCACCGCCCAGCTGCGCGGCGAGCGGCCCGCGGCCGTGTACCGGGCCGCGTCCATCCCCATGATCTTCCTGCCGCTGGGGCCGCACGGAGGGGTGGGCCAGCTGCCCGGGCCCGGCGGCCCGACCGTCGTGCCGGTCACGACGGTCATCGAGAACAAGGGCACCGACCTTTTCACCGGGCGCTTCGCCCAACTGTTCGGCACCGCCTGATCCGCGGAGGAGGAACGATGTCGACACCCGATGTCGTGTTCGGTAGGGCGCACGCGGCACATCTCCGGGTTCGCCAACGTCTCCAACCTGCCGACCCGGCCGGCGCCCATGCTGGCGCGGACGGTGACGTCGCTGGTGGCGCTGTCCGGCGGCCGCGTCGTCCTCGGCATGGGCGCGGGCGGGCGTTGGGACCGCATCTCCGACATGGGCGTGCCGCGGCTGTCGCCGGGCGACGCCGTGGACGCCTTCGAGGAGGCGGTCATCCTGGTCAGGAAGCTGTCGGGCGGCGGTCCGCCGGTCACCCACCGCGGCCGCCACTACCGGGTGAACGAGATCGCGCCGGCCCCGGTGGCCGCGCCGCCCGTCTGGACCGGATCGGTCGGCCCGAAGTCCCTGGCCGCCACCGGCCGGGTGGCGGACGGCTGGATCCCCGGTCACGCGGCGGACTGGCTCAGCGAGCGCTACCGGACGTCCCGTCCGGTCATCGACACGGCAGCGGCGGCGGTGGACCGCGATCCACGCGAGATCCGCACGGTCTTCAACCTTCCCGGACGCATCACCGACCGGCCGCTGCCCGCCAGGCGCGACCGCGACGGCCGCTGGATCGGCGGCTCCGCCGGGCAGTGGGCCGATGAGCTGACCGAGGCCGGGCTGGAGCATGGCGCAGCCGGATTCACGCTCTTCTCGCCCGGAGGCGGGATGCAGGACCTCGCCTCCCTGGCCGGCTGGGGACAGGAGATCGCCCCGGCCGTGCGCGAAGCAATCGCGAAAGAGAACGGTGCGCGCCGCTAGCATGATCGTCTGTCGCGGACGATGGGGACCGCCGGCTTCGTCGGGCAGACCGGTGATCTGGACATGCCGGCCAGGCCGCCGTTCCTGATGTTCTCGGGACGCGGTCGGTCATGGTTCGCGGAGCGCGGTGGCGACGACGGTGGTGTAGCCCATGGTGAAGGCGCCGCCCGCCGCGTCGATGGCGGCGCCGATGTCGGCGAGGATCTGCTGCCGCCTGTCCGCCGGAACCCGGGAGTGCAGGCCGAAGGTCGGGACCTGCTCCAGCCATTCGCCGCGGGTGTAGCGGCGCTCCCAGGGGAAGCGCCACTCCTCCGGCTCGCCGAAGCCGCCCGCCTCGCGCATGCCGTCGGACGCCTTGTCGCACATCAGCGAGTACGCCTCGGGGCCGGGCAGCGGGCGCTGGAAGAGCGGCGAGTCCGGCATGGCGCGGCGGTACGCGGCGGCCATGGCGTCGCCGAGGCCGGACGGGGGCCGGAACGAGTGCCAGAACACCGCCAGGCGCCCGCCGGGGCGCAGCGCCCGCGCCGCCTTGGCCGCGCCCGCGACCGGGTCGACCCAGTGCCACGCCTGGCCGGCGACGACCGTGTCGAACGTCCGGCCCGCCGGGTCCCAGTCCTCGATCGCGGACACCTCGACCGGGACGCCGGCGCGTTCGGCCAGTTCCGCCATGCGGGCGTCGGGCTCGACGCCGAGGACGCGGCACCCGGCCGCCTGGAACTGGCGGGCCGCGATGCCGGTCCCGCATCCGACGTCGAGGACGTCCGGCCCGGCGGCGGCGAGCCGCGCGACGAGGGCGTCCGGATAGCTCGGGCGCGTCCGGTCGTAGCGCTCGGCGTCCGCGCCGAACGACTCGGCCACGTCGCGTGCCCGATGGGGCTCGTTGGATAGAGTGGGCATGTGCCCACCATAGTGGGCGCTTGCCCACTCGTCCAGGGAGAGGATGCGCGGTGCCGACAGGGGTGGCCCTCCGGGACGTCCGCGAGCAGCTGTTCGACGCCGCCGAGCGGATCCTGCTGCGGGACGGCCCGAGCGCGCTGACCAGCCGCGCGGTCACCGACGAGGCGGGCGTCGCCAAGGGCGTCCTGCACCGCCACTTCGCCGACTTCGACGCCTTCCTGGCCGAGTTCGTCATCGACCGCGTCGACCGGATGGACCCGCAGGCCGCCGAGCTGCGCGCGTCCGCCGGGACGGGCACGGTCGGCGGCAACCTCACCGACGCGCTGACGGCGCTGTTCGAGTCGGTCGCCGTTGCGATCGTCCCGCTGGTCACCTTCCGGACCCAGTTGCGTGTTCTGCTGCGGCGGACCTGGCCCGCCGGCGTGCCCGTCCTGACGGAGGCGGTGGGCGTGATCGAGTCCTACCTCGCCGCGGAGCGCGACCTCGGCCGCCTCGCCCCGGGCGCCGACGTCGAGACGCTCGCCCCGACCCTGATCGGCGCCGCGCACCTGCTGTTCGCCGACCGCTCCGCCCCCCGCCCGGAGCGCGCCGCCGTCCAGAGGATGGTGTCCACGGTCATCGCCGGTTCGCTCCGGTGACCGCTACCCGGGAGCGGTCAGCGTCCGCCCCCCGTGCTGCGTGTCGGTGGACTCGCGGACGGGCATCCGCTGGCTGGATTACGACCCCGACCGTGACCGAGCTCCCCGGAGAACCCGCCTCTTACCCGCGCAGCCGGGCGTAGACGTCGCCGGAGCGGCCGCGCGGCCGGATGCGCTCCAGTTGCCGCCGCAGTCCGGTCGCGTCCAGCCACCGGGGACTGGCCAACCGCATCGTCTCGATGGGGGAGTAGTTGTACTCGTACGAACCGAGCCGCTCCACGATGCCCAGCACGTCCAGGGACGCATCGTGCGCCGACGGGATGTACTCGAACGACAGCGCCCGGACCGGCTGGGACAGTCCCGCGAGGACGTCCGCCTCGAAGCCCTCCACGTCGATCTTGCAGAAGGCAGGCACGCCGTGGGCCGCGATGAGATCGTCCAGCGTGGTCACGCCGACCTCGGCCGAGCGGTCCCAGCGGACGCGGGCGAAGCTGCTGTCCGCGGTCACCGACTCGATCCACCCGGGCGACATGGACGACACCGTCGGCGTGGCGCTGGACAGGGCCAGCCGAGCCTTCCCCGGCTCGGCCCCGGCGGCCCCCGCCACGATCACGACGTCCCGGTCGCGGCCGTAGAAGAGCCGCAGGACGCGCAGGCAGTCGGGCTGCGGCTCGACCGCGACCACGCGCGCCCCCAGCCGCCGCCACACCCGCACCCGGCCGCCCACGTGCGCGCCGATGTCGAAGGCCACGTCGCCGGGGCCGATGAACTCGCCGTAGAGCCGCCTCGCGCGCCGGTGCCTGCCCGGAACCCCGTAGTACATGACCAGCGACCGGGCGATCCCGTAGGCACGCAGCAGCATCCGCCGACCTTACCGCGCCCGTCCCGCGCGAAGGCGCATGCAACAGAATCATGGGCCCGCGCGTCCTGGGGACGATGGGAAGGACGGCTCATTGGACGACGACGTCGTGACGTACGAGGCATTCGTGGAGAGCCGTGCCCAGGCTCTGCTGCGCTACGGGTTCGTCCTCACCGGGAACGCCGATGACGCGGCCGACCTGCTGCAGGAGGGGCTGATCAGGCTGCGCGGCGCCTGGGGGAGGGTCGTCAACAAGGACGATCCGGAAGGCTACGTCCGCAAGATCATGGCGCGGCAGCACATCAGCACGTGGCGGCGGCGCAGGCGCGAGCACCTCGTGGGCAGCGTGCCGGAGCGGCACTACGACGACCGCGGGCTGGAGCGGGCCGAACGCGATCCGCGGTTGTGGGAGTCGCTGACGGCGCTTCCGCGGCGGCAGCGGGCGGTCCTCGTGCTCCGGTACTACGAGGACCTGTCGGACGAGGAGATCGCCCGGACGCTCGGCGTTTCGCGCGGGACGGTCCGCAGCCAGGCCGCCCGCGCGCTCGGCAAGCTTCGCGCGGAGTGGCATCCGGCCGCCGCGCCCACGGCGGGAGGGGCACCATGACCGACGAACTGGACACCGCGGTGCGCGGTGCGCTGACGGCCGCGGCGCGGGAGGCGCCGGCCGTTCCGGCGGGACTGCTGGAGCGGGTCGAGGCGGGGCACCGCAGGCGGCGGCGCCGCCGGACGGGGGCCGCCGCGCTCGCCGTCGCGGTCGTCCTCGGCGGGACCGGCACGGCCGGCGCGCTGCTGCGGTCCGGTGACCGGCCGCCGCCCGCCGCCGCGGCGGGCGAGCTGAAGCCGGTGCCGCGCACCGGCCTGGGCACGCCGGTCAAGGTGCGCGACACGTGGCCGGACGCCGTTCGGAGCGTTCCCGGCCGGCTGCCGAACGGGCGCGAGCTGCACCCGGTCGAGCTGCTGGACGGCGACCGGCTGGTGGGGGCGACGTGGTCGTCCCTGCAGCGCCCCGACAAGCTCTGGTCCTACGACCTCGGCACCGGCAAGGCCGGCGTGATCACCGACATCGTGGTCCCGCGCGGTTCGAGGGTCTTCGCGTCCGACTTCGCGATCGGCGGCGACCGGGTCGTCTGGTGGCTGTCGTACCGGGTGGACGGCCGCGACACGGTCGAGATCTGGGCAGCGCCGATCGCCGGCGGAGCCGCGCACAAGATCACCGGGATGCCGGGGTCGGTCGTGTCGACGCTGCTCATCGACGGTGACACGATCGTTTGGGGGATGAGCGGCGGGGTGTACGAGATGCCGTTGCCGGGCGGCGTGCCCGCGAAGATCCCCGGGTCCGGCGGCTTCGGGATCATCTCCTGGCCCTGGATCGGATCGCCCGCGTCCCCGGGGGGCGAGGCCGGGGACACCGAGTACCGGTCGCTGTGGAACGTGCGGACCGGCGAGCGCCGCAAGGCCCTTCTCGCGCCGTTCAAGGCACCGTGGTCGTGCGGCGTGATCTGGTGCGTCGCCGGCCGCCCCGACGTGGGGACCGCCGTGCAGCGCAGGGACGGAAAGGCCGGCAGGGTGCTGCCCGACGGGTTCATGGCGACCATGACGGGAGTCGTCTACGGACGCTTCGTCCCCTACCTCCCGGAAGGGCCGGCGACGAAGAACCACGTCCTGTACGACGCCGACACGGGCACGCTGCTCGACACCGGCATACGGCGGGGGAACGAGGTCATGGGACCGGCCCGGAACGACCGCGACCCGCAGCATTTCTTCGTGCACGAGAACGGAACGATGCTGCTGGACCTGTCGAAGATCCGCTGACCGGTGCGGCCGGCCCGCGCGTGCGGGCCGGCCGCGGCGCAATCAGGACGGCGGGAGGCCGAGCGCGCGGGCGATCAGCATGCGCTGCACCTCCGAGGTGCCCTCGCCCACTTCGAGGATCTTCGCGTCGCGGTAGAAGCGGCCGACCGCGTACTCGTTCATGAACCCGTAGCCGCCGAAGACCTGGGTGGCGTCGCGGGCGTTGTCCATCGCGGCGTTGGACGCGACCAGCTTGGCGATCGCGGCCTCCTTCTTGAACGGCTCGCCGCGCAGCATCTTCGCGGCCGCCGCGTAGTAGGCGAGCCGGGCGGTGTGCGCCCGCGTCTCCATGTCGGCGATCTTGAACTGCATCGCCTGGTAGCGGCCGATCTCCTTGCCGAACGCCTCCCGCTCCCGGACGTAGCGGAGCGACTCGTCCACGCAGCCCTGCGCGAGGCCGACCGACAGTGCGGCGATCGCGATGCGGCCCTCGTCCAGGATGCGCAGGAACTGGGCGTAGCCCCGGCCGCGCTCGCCGACCAGGTTCTCGGCGGGGACCCGCACGTCGTCGAACGACAGCTCGCGCGTGTCGGACGACGACCAGCCCACCTTGGAGTACTTGCGCCCGACGGTGAAGCCGGGCGTGCCGTTCGGGACGAGGATCGTGGAGATCTCGTTCTCGCCGGTGAACGCCGTGACGGTGACGAACGCGGTGATGTCGGTGCCGGAGTTGGTGATGAACGCCTTCGACCCGTTGATCACCCAGGAGTCGCCGTCCAGCCGGGCGGTGGTGCGCATGCCGCCGGGGACGTCGGAGCCGCCGCCCGGCTCGGTCAGCCCGAACCCGGCGAGCCGCTCGCCGGAGGTGAGCAGCGGCAGCCAGCGCTCCTTCTGCTCCTGCGAGCCGAAGCGGTAGATCGGCATCGCGCCCAGCGAGACGCCCGCCTCCAGCGTGATCGCCACGGACGAGTCGACGCGGGCGAGCTCCTCCAGGGCGAGGCACAGCGTGAAGTAGTCGCCGCCCATGCCGCCGTGCTCCTCGGGGAACGGCAGCCCGAACAGGCCCATCTTCCCCATCGCGGCGACGATCTCGTACGGGAACTCGCCGCGCTCGTACAGGTCCCCGATGACGGGGGCGACGCTCTCGCGGGCGAACCGCTCGACCGTGCGCCGCAGCTCCTCCTGCTCGTCGCCGAGCGTGAAGTCGATCATGGTCCTACTCCGATTCCGGGGACAGTGCCTGGACGACGCGGGACGGGCTGGGGCGCCCCAGATGCCCGGCCATCCAGCGGCTGGTGGAGACGAGCTTCGCGAGGTCGACGCCGGTGTCGATGCCGAGCCCGTTCAGCATCCAGACGAGGTCCTCGGTGGGCAGGTTGCCGGTGGCGCTCTCGGCGTACGGGCAGCCGCCGAGCCCGCCCGCCGACGCGTCCACGACGGTGACGCCCGCCTGGAGCGCGGCGAGGGTGTTGGCGAGCGCCTGCCCGTAGGTGTCGTGGAAGTGGACGGCGAGCCGCTCGGTGCCGATGCCCGCCTCCACGAGCGCCCCGATCAGCGCGGTGACGTGGCCGGGCGTGCCGACGCCGATCGTGTCGCCGAGGCTGAGCTGGGAGCAGCCCATGTCCATCAGGCGGGACGCCACGGACACCACCTGCGGGATGGGGACGTCGCCCTCCCACGGGTCACCGCACACCATCGAGACGTAGGCGCGCACCCAGAGGCCCTCGGCGCGCGCGCGGTCCACGACCGGGGCGAACATCGCGAGGGACTCGTCCACCGTGCGGTTGAGGTTGCGGCGGGCGAACGTCTCGGTCGCGCTGCCGAAGACGGCGATCTCGGTGACGCCGTTGGACAGCGCCCGCTCCAGGCCCCGCTCGTTCGGGACGAGGACCGGATAGCGCAGCCGCGGCGAGCGCGGCAGGATGTCCAGGAGCTGCTCGGCGTCGGCGAGCTGCGGAACCCACTTCGGGTGCACGAAGCTGGTCGTCTCGATCGTGCGCAGGCCCGCGCCCGCCAGCCGGGTCACGAACTCGGACTTGACGTCGACCGGGACGACCGCCTTCTCGTTCTGCAGCCCGTCCCGCGGCCCGACCTCGTAGATCGTGACCCGCTCGGGGAGCCCGGACAGGGGAACCCGCATCGTCATGCTCTCCTTCCTGGGGGGCGACCCCCAGACCCCCGGGTCGGGAGACCCGACGATCCTCGCTTCGCCGCGGTCATCGTGCCTCCTCGATGACGGCCAAGACCGCGTCCAGCGCGACCTGCGCGCCCGCGCGGACCGGTAGTTGCGCCACCACGCCGGCGAGCGGCGCGGTGACCGTGTGCTCCATCTTCATCGCCTCGACGACCACGAGCGGCTGCCCGGCCTCGACCCGGTCGCCCTCGGCCGCCTTCACGGCCAGGACCGTCCCCGGCATCGGGCTGCGCAGCACGCCGTCGCCGGCGGCGGCCGACGCGGCGCCGCCCTCGGCGCGGACGTGCTCGCTCAGCGCCCACGCCCGCCCGCCGCGGCCGAGCCACAGCGTGCCGCCGTCGCGGGCCGCCGCGAACGAGGTCGTCCTTCCACCGTAGGTCAGGACGAACGGGCCGGTCAGCGCCGCGGCGACCGGTTCGCCGCCGCCGATCGCGACGCGCGCGGACGCGGCCCGGCCCTGGACGCGGACCTCGACCGGGTCACCGCCCGACGGCGTGATGATCCACGGCGCCCAGGCGTGCGCGCCGGGGCGCCAGCCGTCCGGAACGTCCCACGGGTCGTCACCGGACTCGAGGGCGCGCATCCGCTCCAGAGCGGCGGCGGCGAGCACCTCGGGCGGGACGGTGTCGCCCGAGGTCAGCTCGTCCAGGGCGCGCTCGACCAGGCCCGTGTCGAGGTCGCCGGACACGACCGAGGGGTGCCCCAGCAGGGCCCGCAGGAACGCAACGTTCGTCGGGACGCCCAGCAGCGTGTACGAGGCGAGCGCCCGGTCGAGGCGGTGCAGGGCCTCGGCGCGGTCGGCGCCGTGGACGATCACCTTGGCGAGCATCGGGTCGTAGGAGCCGCCGACCTCGGTGCCGACGTCCAGCCCGGAGTCGACGCGGACGCCGCCGGGCTCGCTCAGCGCCAGCACGCGCCCGCCCGTGGGCAGGAAGCCGCGCGCCGGGTCCTCGGCGTAGACGCGGGCCTCGATGGAGTGGCCGTCGAGCCGGACATCGTCCTGCGTGAACGGCAGCGGCTCGCCGCAGGCCACCCGGAGCTGGAGTTCCACCAGGTCGAGGCCCGTGACCAGCTCGGTGACGGGGTGCTCGACCTGGAGCCGGGTGTTCATCTCCATGAAGAAGAACTCGTCCGGGCGGTCGGCGGAGACGATGTACTCGACCGTTCCCGCGCCCACGTACCCGACGGCCTGCGCGGCGGCGACGGCGGCGGCGCCCATCCGCGCGCGGGACGCCTCGTCCAGCAGCGGCGACGGCGCCTCCTCGATGATCTTCTGGTGCCGGCGCTGCAGACTGCACTCGCGCTCGCCCAGGTGGACGGCGCCCCCGTGCGCGTCGGCGAAGACCTGGATCTCGATGTGCCGCGGGTTCTCCACGAACCGCTCGGCGAGCAGCGTGTCGTCGCCGAACGAGCCGCGCGCCTCGCGGCGGGCGGACGCGATCGCCTCCGGCAGCTCCGCCGCGTCCCGGACGAGCCGCATGCCCTTGCCGCCGCCGCCCGCGGACGGCTTGAGCAGCACCGGCAGCCCGATCTCCAGCGCGGCGGCCTCCAGCTCGGCGTCCGAGAGGCCCGGCTCGTCCCGCCCGGGGACGACCGGGACGCCGGCCGCCGCCACGGTCCGCTTCGCGCGGATCTTGTCGCCCATCGCGTCGATCGCCCCGGCCGGCGGGCCGATGAACACCAGCCCCGCCTCGCCGCACGCCCGCGCGAACGCCGTGTTCTCCGCCAGGAACCCGTACCCCGGGTGGACGGCCGCCGCCCCGGAGACGCGAGCCGCCTCGATCACCGCCTCGCTGTCCAGGTACGACGGGATCCGCAGGGCCTCGTCGGCCTCCCGCACGTGCCGCGCCCCCGCGTCGGCGCCGGTGTGGACCGCGACGGAGCGGATGCCGAGCCGCCGCAGCGTGCGGAACACGCGGACGGCGATCTCCCCGCGGTTGGCGACCAGGACGCTGTCGAACATCAACACCCTCACATCCGGAAGACGCCGTAGCCGACCGGCTCCAGCGGTGCGTTGGCGGCCACCGACAGCCCGAGCCCCAGCACGCGCCGGGTGTCGAGCGGATCGATCACTCCGTCGTCCCACAGCCGCGCCGTCGAGTAGTACGGGTTGCCCTGCGCCTCGTACTGCTCGCGGATCGGCGCCTTGAACCCCTCCTCGTCGGCGGCGGGCCACTCCTCGCCGCGCGCCTCCATCTGGTCGCGGCGGACGGTCGCGAGGACGCTCGCGGCCTGCTCGCCGCCCATGACCGAGATGCGGGCGTTCGGCCACATCCACAGGAAGCGCGGCGAGTACGCCCGGCCGCACATCGCGTAGTTGCCGGCGCCGAACGAGCCGCCGATGACGACGGTGAACTTCGGGACGCGGGCGCACGCGACGGCGGTGACCATCTTCGCGCCGTGCTTGGCGATGCCGCCCGCCTCGTACTCGCGCCCGACCATGAACCCGGTGATGTTCTGCAGGAACACCAGCGGGACGCGGCGCCGGTCGCACAGCTCGATGAAGTGCGCGCCCTTCTGCGCCGACTCGCTGAACAGGATGCCGTTGTTGGCGACGATCCCGACCGGGTGCCCGTGGATGCGGGCGAACCCGGTGACGAGCGTGGCGCCGTACTCCTTCTTGAACTCCTGGAAGCGGCTGCCGTCCACGATCCGGGCGATGACCTCGCGCACGTCGTAGGGGGTGCGCGAGTCGGGCGGGACGATCCCGTACAGCTCGGACGGGTCGGCGGCCGGCTCCTGCGAGGGGACGACGTCCCAGGGGCGCGGCTCGCGCGGCCCGAGCGTGGAGACGATGTCGCGGACGATCCGCAGCGCGTGCGCGTCGTCCTCGGCGAGGTGGTCGGTCACGCCGGAGGTGCGGGAGTGCAGCTCGCCGCCGCCCAGCTCCTCGGCCGTCACGACCTCGCCGGTCGCGGCCTTCACCAGCGGCGGCCCGCCGAGGAAGATCGTCCCCTGGCCGCGCACGATGACGGCCTCGTCGCTCATCGCCGGGACGTACGCGCCGCCCGCCGTGCACGAGCCCAGCACCGCCGCGATCTGCGGGATGCCGAGCCCCGACATCGTGGCCTGGTTGTAGAAGATGCGGCCGAAGTGCTCGCGGTCGGGGAACACCTCGTCCTGCCGGGGCAGGAACGCGCCGCCCGAGTCGACCAGGTAGACGCAGGGCAGCCGGTTCTGCAGCGCCACCTCCTGCGCCCGCAGGTGCTTCTTCACCGTGACGGGGTAGTACGTGCCGCCCTTGACGGTGGCGTCGTTGGCGACGACCACGCATTCGCGGCCGGAGACGCGGCCGACCCCGGTGATGATCCCGGCGCCCGGCGCCTCGTCCCCGTACATGCCGTCCGCGGCCAGCGGCGACAGTTCCAGGAAGGGCGAGCCGGGGTCGAGCAGCGTGTCGACCCGGTCGCGGGGGAGCAGCTTGCCGCGCGCGACATGCCGCTCGCGGGACCGCTCGGAACCGCCGCGCCCCGCCCGGTCGACCCGGTCGCGCAGCTCGGCGACCAGGGCCTCGTTGTGCGCGGCGCTCGCCTTGAACGCCTCGCCCGCGACGTCGGCGCGGGTGCCGATCTCGGGTCCGCCCATGCCCCCTCTTCCGGTTAACGGTCATTAACAATGCTCGGCGCAGACCGATGTTAACGCTGATTAACAACTCTAGTCTAGACTGCCTCGCATGACCTCCCAACGGGCCGAGCAGCTCGCCGGCGCGCCGAACCCGCGCCGCGCCGAGATCCTCGGCGCCGCCGCCGAGCTGTTCGCGCGCCGCGGCTTCCACGGAGCGTCCATCGGCGACCTCGGCCGCGCGGTCGGGCTCACCGGGCCCGCCCTCTACCGGCACTTCAGCGGCAAGGAGGCCGTGCTCGCCGAGATGCTCCTCGACATCAGCGAGCGGCTGCTCGCCGAGGGCGTCCGCCGCGCCGCCGACCCCGACCCCGCGCGCGCCCTCGACGCGCTGCTGCGCTGGCACATCGCGTTCGCGCTCGACAACCCCGCGCTGATCACCGTGCACGAGCGGGAGCTGGACAACGTCCCCGAACCGCAGCGGCACCGCGTCCGCCGGCTGCAGCGCGCCTACGTGGAGGAATGGGTCGCCGTCCTGCGCCGGCTGGCCCCCGGCCTGCCGGACGACCGGACGCGCGCCGCCGTCCACGCCTGCTTCGGCCTGCTCAACTCCACCCCGCGCAGCGCCACCGGCCTCGACCGCGACGCCATGGGCGACCTCCTGCACGCCATGGCCCGCGCCGCCCTCGAAGGCGCCCGCTAGCAGGACGCGGTGCGCCCGTCCAGGGACCGCTCGACCGCCCGCGCGAACGACTCGGCGTCCGTTCCCGCCCGGTCGAAGATCTTCTGGACGCACCCCCGGAACGTGCCGGTGAACGTGCTGTAGTGCGGCGTCACCGGTCTCGGCGCGGCCCGGCCCAGCGCGGTCACCACGGCCCGTCCCAGCTGCGTGAGCTGCTCCTCGTCGGGCAGCTCGACCTCGCCCGGCCCGGGCACCTGCCCGGTGAGCGACGAGCACGCCCGCACCTTCACATCGGCGGGGGAGTGGCGGCCCGGCGACAGCCCGAGCGCCGAGTAGCGGCCCGGCGCGAAGCCCCCGCAGGAGAACAGCAGTCGCTGGCTGCCCGTCCCGCTCAGGAACTCCACCAGGTCGGCGGCGTCATCGGGGTTGGGGGAGTGCTTCGACACGGCGAGGTTCTGCCCGCCGAGGACGGTGCGCCCGGGCAGCGCGGTCACCCCGAACCGCAGCCGCGCACCGTCGCGCATCCGGGGCTCGGACGCGAGCGCCGAGAACGCGTACGGCCAGTTGCGCATCAGCCCCGTCCCGGACGCGAACGCCTCGATGCTCTGCGACTCCCCGTACTGCCGCGACGCCGCGAGCGGCCCGTGCACGCGCGGCGCCAGCCGGGCGAGCGCCGGGTACACCTTCGTCCGGAGGTCGTCCTCGCCCGGGCGGTCCGCTCCCGTCAGGCGCCCGGCGCCGCCGTCGTTCCACACGGCCTCCAGCGCGTTCACCGTCAGGCCCTCGTAGTCGGCGAGCTGCATCGCGATGCCGGCCGTGAGGAGCCCCGGCCACGCGGCCGGCGGCGTCACGCCCTCCCGGTAGTAGAGCAGGCCGACGTCCACATTGAACGGGACGGCGTACTGCTCTCCGTCCCACTCGCCCGTCCGCAGCGCGGCGGGGAAGAAGTCGTCGAGATCGTCGATGCCGTCGAGCGGGCGCAGGTAGCCGGCGTCGGCGAACTGCGCCGTCCACGTGTTGTCCATGATGAGGACGTCGTAGGCGCAGCCGCCGGACTCCTCCACCGCCTTGATCTGGCTGTGCTGGAGGTCGGTGGACTCCGACACCTCCACCATCGTCGCGTGCGGGTGCGGGCGGCCGTCCGGGTAGCGGCCCTCGTTCCACTGCCGGATCAGCGCGCGCCGCTGGTTCTTCAGGCTGACGTCCGTGCCGCCGGCGACGAACAGCTCGGACCGGTCGCAGCCGCCCTTCATCGCCGGATACGACGCGTCCGGCCACAGGACCACGACCAGCCAGGCCGCCAGCACGAGCGCGGCCCCCGCGGCGGCGCTGACCCAGGCCCTCCGGCCGTGCGGCAGTACTCTCATCGCAGCTCCGAGAGCAGTTCGGCGGCCTGCTCGGCCTCGGGCGCGTCGGTCAGCGCCACGCAGCCCTTCCCGTCCTCGGGGCCGAGCGCGGCCACGATCTCCTTCACCGGCGAGGAGCCGCACGTCGCCGGGCCCGTCAGCACCACCGTCAGCCGCACCCCCGGATGCCGCTCGCGGAACTCGCCCGACAGCCACCTCACCCGCGATCCGAGCGCCGGGTTGCCGGCCGGGCTCTGCCCGTCGGTGACCAGGATGAGCTGCTGCCTGCCCGGCCCGAGGTCCGCCGCCGCGATCGCGTCGCTGAGCGGCTGGTCGGCGCCGCCGGACGCGACCGCCTGCAGCCGGCTCGTGATCGCGTTCTTCTGGTCCGGGGACGCCGCGTCCCGGGGGACGTTGCCGAACGTCTCGGGGCTGGACGGCGACGCCGTCGCCGACGACACCTGCAAGCCGGCCCGGTCGTTGCTCTGCAACTGCGACACCAGGCTGCGCAGGAACGACGTCCCGCGGGCGAGGCGCGAGCCGCCGCGCGCCTGCGCCGCGCCGCCCATCGACCCGGACACGTCCAGCATCAGCGACACCGACGTCCGCGGGCGGGCCGCGCCGATGCGGTTCAGCGTGTCCTGGACGCCCTCCGGCGGCTGCAACCCGACGACGGTCGGCATCACGCGGTTGCCGACGATGCCCTGCAGCCGCGACAGGTAGTAGTGCCGGGTGTCGCCCTCGCGCGCGGGCGGGATGACGCCGCGGTCGTCGCGGAAGCCCTGCAGGGTCAGCGGGTTGCGGTCCAGCCAGCGGCGGAAGGCGGTGACCGCCGCGTCCCGCTCCCGCGTGTCCTGCCCGCGCCACCTGACCTGGACGAACGGGTAGTCCAGCGTGGGCAGGTCGGTCGCGTAGTAGGGGTGCAGGCGCCAGTCGGCGTACGGGGCGGCGTCCGGGTCGACGGCGCCGCAGCGGTCGCCGAGCGGGCGCCCGAGGTCGTAGTCGTGCAGCACCTGCTCCGGCACGGCGACCGCGATGTCGTCCGGCGGGTCGGACTGCTGCGCGGCGGCCCGCTCGCGGAACCGGCACAGCAGCGACACCGCGTCCGGCGCGACCAGGTCGGCGGGCTCGGCGAACCGCTCGTCCGCCGCGTCGCCGCCCGGCGTCGCGCCGTACAGCGCGGGCGTGACGGCGAGCGCCGCCGCCGACGTCTCCGGGACGGGACGGGCGATCGCGCGCAGCCGCACCCCCGCGTCCGCGACCCGCTCCAGCAGCGCCGCCGTGCTCGGCGCGATCGGCGCGGCGATCGGGTCGGCGACGGACTCGTGCGCCCGGGTGAACAGCGCCAGCACCAGCGGCGACGTCCCGACCGAGCCGCGCACCCGGAACACCGGGTCGCCCTTCCCGGACGGCGCGCCGCTCCCCGCCGTCGCCGCCGCGGTCTGGCCGGGTCCCTTCGGGACGAAGTCGTACTCCGCCGTCGACGACGGGATCCAGATGTCGGGCTGCGGGCCGAACAGCTGCTGGTCGTCGGCGTGGCCGGCGTCGGCCGCCTCGCTGCGCCGCCACAGCAGCCGGAACCCGTCGTACAGCGGGACGGGCCCCGCCTCCGGGACGACCGTGACGCCGTACTCGCGGCAGCCGCGGTCCTCGCTGTCGTCGGCGAACTCGGCGGCCGCGGCGCGCAGCGCCGTGAGCGTCTCCGGCGCGGTCAGGACCCGCAGGTCGAGCGGCTGCCCGCAGGAGCCGGTGCGCTCGTGGAGCCGGACGGCGCCCGTCCCGGCGAGCAGGACCAGCGCCATCACCGCCGCCCCGCCGAGGCCCCAGGCGAGCGTCGCGCCGCCCCACCGCAGCGTCCGCGACACGCGTTCCAGGACGGCGTGCGCCATGCGCGGGTAGAAGGCGAACAGCGCCCCCGTCAGCACCGCGACGACCAGCAGCGTGACGGCCGCGTTCAGCCAGAAGGCCCCGTGCACCAGCGTCACCCCGATGCTGACGATGACGGTGGAGCACAGGTCGAGGAACATGACCTGCAGGAACCTGCGGAGCCAGGGCGGGAGGCCGTCCGGGCGCTCCGGCGGCCGCGACCGGCCGCCCTGGCCGCCCTGCGGTCCCGTCATGCACGCCCCATCGCCGCGTAGGTCTCGATCCTCGGCCCCCGGCTGACCGAGTTCATGATACGTAACCGGGCCGTCGCAGTCAGGTGAGTTGACTGTCCGGGGTCGGACGATCCGCTCGCGCGCTCCCGCCCGCCGCCTCGCCGTCCGCGCCCGTCGCCGGAGTCTCTTGACGTACCGCCAGCAAGGCGGGTCAGATGGATCCCGAGGTCGCCCGGCCATCAGTCCCGGACAGAGGAGATGCCGTATGGGTGTCGAGGGTGTCGGCTTCTACGAGATCGCACGGAACGACCCGGACCGTCCCGCCGTCCTGGCCGACGGCGGGACGGTGGCGTACGGCGAGCTGCACGCCGAGGTGAACCGCCTCTCGCATGCGCTCGGCGACATCGGCCTCGGCCCCGGCGACGTGCTGGCGACCGTCCTCGGCAACCGCCGCGAGTTCCTCACCGCCATGCTGGCCGCCATGCAGTCGGGGCTCTACCTCGTCCCCGCGAGCCGGCACCTGACCACGCCCGAGATCGGCTACATCCTCGCCGACTCCGGCGCCAAGGCCGTCATCACCGAGAGCGCGTTCGCCGCCGCGGTGTCGGCCGCCGCCGACGAGGCCGGCATCCCCGCGGAGGGACGCGTCAGCGCGGACCCGGCCGAGGGGTACCGCCCGATGGCCGCGCTGTGCGCCTCGGGCGGTGCCGAGCCGCCCGCCAAGCGGCAGATGGGCTCGGTCATGCTGTACACGTCCGGGACGACGGGACGGCCGAAGGGCGTCCGCCGGCCGCTGCTCGACATCCCGCCCGAGATGCTGTTCGAGGTCATGCGGGGCACGCTGATGAAGCACCTGAGCCTCGAACCCGGCGACGACGAGGTGCACCTCGTCGCCGGCCCGCTGTACCACTCGGCGCCCTGCGTCCACGCGCTGATGGCGCTCAGCCTCGGCCACGCCGTCGTCGTCTCCGGCCACTTCGACCCCGAGCGGACCCTGGAGCTGATCCAGCGGCACCGCGTCACCAACGCGCTGATGGTGCCGACCATGTTCCACCGCATGCTCGGGCTGCCCGACGACGTCCGGGCGAAGTACGACGTCTCGTCCTTGCGGCAGGTGTTCCACACCGCCGCGCCCATCCCACTGGAGACCAAGCAGCGGATGATGGACTGGTGGGGGCCCGTCCTCTACGAGTACTACGGCTCCACCGAGAGCGGCCCCGTCGTGGTCGCCGCCCCGCACGAGTGGCTCGCCCACCCGGGGACGGTCGGGCGCGCGGTCGAGGGCGTCCAGATCAAGATCCTCGACCCGGAGGGCGCGGAGCTGCCGCCGGGGGAGACCGGCCTGATCTACGCGAGCGGGCAGCCCGGCTTCGAGTACCACGACGACCCGGACAAGACCGCCGCGTCCATGCACGGCGACTTCTACACGCCCGGCGACCTCGGCCACCTCGACGCGGACGGCTGGCTCTACATGAGCGACCGGCGCACCGACCTCATCATCTCCGGCGGCGTCAACATCTACCCCGCCGAGATCGAGGCCGTGCTGCTGCAGCACCCGGCGGTCGGCGACGCCGTCGTGATCGGTGTCCCGGACGAGGACTGGGGGCAGTGCGTCGTCGCCCTCGTCGAACCGGCCGAGGGCGCCGAGCCGGGCGGCGGGCTGGCCGCCGACCTGCTGGAGTTCTGCGGGCCGCGGCTGGCGAAGCTGAAGCACCCGCGCCGGATCGAGTTCCGCGCCTCGCTGCCGCGCACCCCGTCCGGCAAGCTCAGCCGCCGCCGCGTCCGCGAGGACTACCTGGGGAAACGCTCGGACTGACCCCGTGGGGGCGCGCCGATCGAGACTCGCCGCGGGAAACGTCGAACGCCTCCCGCGCCCCGTGCGTACAACCGCACATGGAAGACCAGAAGGTCGCCCCGCTCGACGACGTCGCTCCGACCACCGCCGCCCCGACGAAGACCGACCTTCCCGTCATCACCGACCCGGCCGCCTACGCCGAGGGGGAGGCCGCGTCCGGCGGCGGTCCCGGCGAACCCGGCCCGGCCGCCGATGACGACCGCGCCGGGATCGCACGCCTCGGTGACCCGGTCGCGGTCTGGCCGTGCGCCGGCTGCGGACGGCCCGTGCCGCAGCCGGTGCGCGGCGCCCGCACCGTCCGCTACTGCCAGGACGGCGGCGGCGCGTGCGAGCGGGCCGCGCGGGAGGCCCGCGAGCGGGGGCTGGAGTCCCCGGGGCTCACCGGGCAGGTCGCCTGGGCGTGGGAGATGGTCGACCGGCTGGAGGGCGTCGCCGACCGGCTCGCCGGCTCGCTGATGTCGGAGCTGAGCGTCGCCGGCGTCGAGCGGCGGGTCGCCGACGCCCGCGCCGACGCCGCCGGGCACATCGCGATCGCGCAGCGCGAGCGCGACGCCTCGCAGCGGCAGGCCGAGCTGGCGTGGCGGGAGACGGCGACCGCGCGGGCCCGCGCGGAGGCCGCCGAGCAGGAGGCCGCGTCCGCCCGCGCCACGGCCGAGCGGCTCGCCGCCGAACGCGACGCCGCCCGGCAGGAGTCGGCGGACGCCAAGGACGAGGCCGAGGCGGCGAAGGCGGCCCGGCTCGCCGCCGAACGCGAGCGCGACCGCGTCGCGTCCCGCGAGGGGGAGCTGCTGGCGTCGCTGGAGAGCGCGCGGTCCGAGCTCGTCGCCCTGCACGGGCGGGTCTCGCAGGCCGAGACGCTGGTCGAGGGGCAGCGGGTCGAGGCCGCCGCCGCCGAGCGCACCGCCGAGGACCTGCGCTCCGCCGTCCGCGACGCCGAGGCCAAGCGCGGGCAGGCCGTCGCCGACCGCGACCAGATCCAGGCGCGGGCCAGCGAGCTGGAGCAGCGCAACTGGCAGCTGGCCCGCGCGGCCGACGAGCTGCACGCGGCGGTGCGGGCGCTGACCGCCGAACGCGACGCCGCCCGCGCCGAGGCCGACCGGGCGCGCCGCCGCGTCGACGCGCTCACCGCGCTCACCGACCGCCACGACACCGGGCCCCGCCCGGTCGCCGACCGGGAGCCGCCGACCGGGCTGCACGTGCTGCCCCCGATGAACGGGATGCCCGGGGGCTCCCTGCTGGACGGGGGCGACCCGCTCGCCACCGACCCGCGCCTCGGCCCGCTGAGCCGGAACGGATACCCGGACCGGAACGGGCATCCCGACCGCAACGCGCATCCGGACCGCAACGGACATCGCCTTCCCCATGCCGGCTGACGGTCACGCCGGCGGAGCGACGCACACAGGTAGGAGGTGAGGCCCAAGCCCCCACACTGCACTGGCCCTGAAACCGGCCGCCGTACCGCACCGGGGTGGTACGGCGGCCGGTTGCTAGCCGCGGCCCTCCAGGTAGCGGGCGTAGTCGAGGGCTCCGGCGCGCACCGCCGCGTGGACGGCGCGGGCGATCCGCGCGCCCCAGACCGAGCGCGGACCCGCGAAGACCTCGGGCTCGCCCCCGGTCGTCGCCGCCACGCAGACGGCGTCGGACGCGGTGCCCGTGCAGGGGAAGCCCGCCTCCAGGAGCGCCTGCGTCTTGGCCTCCGTCGCGGTGATCACCGCGTTGACCAGGGCCGCGTCGCTCAGCGGGACGGGCACGGCGACGACGATGTTGACGGTGCCGGGCGTCCAGGCGTCCAGCGGCGCCAGTTCCAGGTCGGGTGCTCCGGCGGGGGACGCCGCCCAGGTCGGAACCCGCAGCCCGACCGTCGCCGACACGTGCACGCCCTCGTCGTCCCGCCGCATCGTGCGGGTGACGGAGGCGGCGGTGAGCATCCCGACGCCGGGGCCGTGCAGGCCGTTGGCCGCCGCCAGCTCCGTCAGGTGGACGACCGGGTCGGTGCGCGAGTAAGCGCCCGCGACCTGCGCGTTCAGCACCCACCGGGCCGGGCCGATGCCGCCGCCCAGCATCGCCGACGAGATCATCCGGTGCTCGGCGCCGGCCCGCCACACCGTCGCGGCGAGGCGCTGCCCGTCCTCCTCGCGCCACACGGTCTCCAGGTTCACACGGTCTCCAGGTTCACGCGGCTCCCGTATTCACGGGCGCTCCAGGGACAGGACCGGCCGGCCGCCCGGCCCGGTGGCGACGTGGACGCGCGCGTCGAAGTGCTTCTCCACGACGGCGCGGGTGAGGACCTCCTCGGGCGTGCCCGCCGCGGCGACCCGCCCGCCGGAGATCAGGACGAGGGCGTCGGCGTACTGCCCGGCGAGGGTCAGGTCGTGGATCGTGGTCACCACGGTCAGCTCGTCCGACAGCCGCAGCTGGTCGACCAGCTCCAGCACCTGCTGCTGGTGGCCGATGTCGAGCGCGGTCGTCGGCTCGTCCAGCAGGAGGACCGAGGTCTGCTGCGCGAGGGCGCGCGCCAGCACGACCCGCTGCCGCTCGCCGCCGGAGAGGTGGTCGAGGGGACGGGCCGCGAAGCCGGTGAGGTCCAGGCGGTCGAGGACCTCCTCGACGATGGCGCGGTCGCGGGCGCTCTCCCGCCCGAGGTGCGGGATGTAGGGGGAGCGCCCGAGAAGGGTGTAGTCGTACACGGTCATGCCGACGGGGAGGTTCGGGGCCTGCGCGGCGTAGGCGACCTTGCGGGCCCGCTGCCTCGGCTTGAGCTTCTGGAGGTCCTCGCCCGCCACGCTGACCCCGCCGCGCGAGGGCACGAGGCCGAGGACCGCGCGCAGCAGCGTCGACTTCCCGGCGCCGTTCGGGCCGATGACCGCCGTCCACGACCCGGCCGGGACGTCCAGCGAGACGCCCGCGAGCACCGGCCGGCCGCCGAGCGCGACGTCCAGGTCCCGCACCCTGACCGTCATGTCTCCACCTGCCTGCGGGACGCGCGCAGCACCGCCACGAAGAACGGGCCGCCGATGAACGCCGTCACCACGCCGAGCGGGAGCTCGCCGGGGCTGATCAGCGTCCGCGCGACCAGGTCCACCACCTCCAGGAACGCCGCGCCGCCGAGCAGCGACAGCGGCAGCACCACCCGGTAGGAGCCGCCCGCCAGCCGCCGCACGATGTGCGGCACGACGATGCCGACGAACCCGATCAGGCCGCTCACCGCCACCGCCGACGCCGTGGCGAGCGACGCCGCGACCAGCACCGTCAGCCGCACCCGCGGCGCCGACAGGCCGAGGCTCGCCGCCTCCTCGTCGCCGACGCTCAGCACGTCCAGCAGCCGGCCGTGCGCCAGCAGGACGACCGTGGAGACGAGCGCGTACGGGGCGACCAGCGCCAGCTGGTGCCAGTCCGCCGAGCCGACGCCGCCGAGGATCCAGGAGAAGATCCGCTGCAGCTCCTCGGCGTTCATCTGCTGGAGGAACGTCTGCACCGCGGCGAGGAACGACGACACCGCGACCCCGGCCAGGACCAGCGTCGCCGCGCCGTTGCGTCCCGCCGTCCGGCCGAGCGCGTAGGCCAGCAGGACGCCGCAGATCGCGCCGGCGAAGGCGGCGAGCGGGACGCCGTAGCCGGGATCGCCGGGCACCAGGACGATCACCAGGGTCGCCCCGACCCCGGCGCCCGCCGCCGCGCCCAGCAGGTAGGGGTCGGCGAGCGGGTTGCGGAACACGCCCTGGTAGCCGGCGCCGGCCATGGCGAGCATCCCGCCGACCAGCGCCGCCATCAGGGCGCGCGGCACCCGCAGCTCGAACAGGACGTTCTCGTCGATCACCCCGAACCCGGAGTCGACGTGCACGAACGGGATCCGGTCGGCGAGCGCCTTCAGGACCCCGGCGACGGGCAGGCCCGCCGCGCCCACCAGCACCCCGGCCAGCAGGGTCGCCGCGAGCAGGGCGGCCGCCACCGCGAGCGGCAGCGGCCGCAGCCTGGCCTGGGCCGGCGCCGCCCGCCGCCGCGCCGGGCGGCGCGGGCGCGTGCCGGTCATGGGCGCGCGTCCCGGAACGCGGGGGTCACTGCACCTTCTGGACGGCGTCGCCGATCGCCTTGACGAACTCGGGCAGGCGGGGCCCCCAGCGGGAGGCGATGTCGTCGTCCAGTTCGACCACGTTCCCGTTCTTCACCGCGTCCAGGTCGGACCAGCCGGGGCGCTTCGCCAGCGCCGCCGCGTTCTGGCCGCAGCACTTGGTGTCGGCGAGGAAGATGAGGTCGGGGTCCTGCTTGAGCACGTACTCGCGGGACAGCTGCGGGTAGCCGCCGGTCGCCTTCTCGGCCTCGTCCGCGACGTTCTGGAGGCCGAACATGCCGTAGACCTGCCCGACGAACGTCTTGGACGTCACCGAGTGCAGCTGGTTGTCGAGCTCGTGGTAGTACGTCGGCTTCTTCGCAGACACGGCCGTGGACGACGCGGCGACCGTCTTCTCGATCTCCGCCTTCATGCCGTCGGTGAGCTTCTTGGCCTCGGCCGCGTGGCCGGTGGCCTGGCCGAGGTCGTTGATCTCGTCGTAGGCGTCGTCCAGCTTGGTCGCGGCCGGCTCCAGCAGGACGGGGATCTTCACCTTCTCCAGCGCCTTCACGACGCCGTTCAGGTCGTCGGACACGACGACGAGGTCCGGCTTGTAGGCGATGATCGCCTCGGCGTTCGGCTTGAAGCCGGACAGCTTCGAGCGCGGCGCCTCCGCCGGGTAGTTCGAGTAGTCGCTGACCGCCACCACCTGCGGGCCGGCGCCGATCGCGAACAGCGTCTCGGTGTGGGTGGGGGAGAGCGAGATGATGCGCTTCGGCCGGGCCGGAACGGTCACCGCGCCGTTCGCCGCCTGGACGACGACGGTCTTCGCGCCGCCCGCCCCGTCCTCGGTGCCCTTGCCACCGTCGCCGCCGCATGCGGCCGTGACCAGGGCGACACCGATCGCCATCACCGCGCCGAGAGTACGTACGGGTCTCACAGAAGCCTCCAGGCTGCCTGGGAAGCCGCGGCCCGCTCAGGACGGATCGCCCTTCCACGAGGTCGATAATCGTCGGCGCGCGAAGGAGGCGACCTGGCTCGGCCACTTCGAGAGGGGCACCACAGTTGCGGGACAGCGCCGGGTTCACACCGGACTTCGCTCCTGGGCGCGCAGCACCGCAACGGTATCAGCCGACGAATCCGCATCTGTCCGGATACTCCGGAGTGAGCACTCACTTCGGTATTGACGGAGTGAGTGCTCACTCCGTACGGTGGAGGGCATGGAGGCCACAAGCCGGCGCCGCGCGCCGGGAATGAGCCCGCAGCAGCGCCGGGAGATGATCGTGCGGACCGCGCTGCCGCTGGTCGCCGAGCACGGCACCGCCGTGACCACCGGGCAGATCGCCCGCGCCGCCGGCATCGGCGAGGCGACGATCTTCCGCGTCTTCGCCGACAAGGACGAACTGCTGGACGCGTGCGTCGCCGAGGCGCTGCGCCCCGACCACGTCCTCGCGGAGATCGAGGCGATCCCGCTCGACCAGCCGCTGACCGCCCGGCTCACCGAGGCGAGCGCCGCGATCGAGGCCTACCTGGCCCGCATGGGCCTGGTCATCGGCGCCCTGCACGCCAC
>NZ_SMJW01000111.1 GCF_004348335.1 Actinomadura bangladeshensis
GCATCAACGCCAGCGCATCATCGATCCGGCTGAAGACGGCCGCGGGCAGGACGACACCCGCGACTCCCAAGAATTCGCGTCGCCGCACCGGATCATCCTCTCCGCCTTCATCGACTTCACCTTCTCTCACACTACGAGCATGAGCCGTCTGGGGCATCCCTTTGGGGCGGACCGAATGCCGTGGCGTCGCAGGGGAGGCCGACCGGTCGGAGGCGAGGCCGAGCCGGGCGGGAGGAATGTCCAGAATCTCGGCGAGGGTGCGCAGCAGTGTGATGTCAGTGAGCGGGGTCTGCCCGCGTTCCAGACGGCTGATCTGGGCTGCGGAGTATCCGCACATTTCCCCCAGGTCGACCAGCCGCATCTGCCGGGCCTGGCGGGCTGCCCGCACGATCTGACCAGCATTCATCGGATGGCTCCGAGCACGCGGAAAAGCCGATTTTAACTCTCTGGCGTCAAACAGCTTCGCCTGTTTGCATGATTTGTAAACCGTTCGCGGCCTCTGCAAACGGGCTCGTCGCCGGCCGCTCGGCGGGCGATGGTGGGCGTGACAGCCACCCCCGAATCAGAGGGAGCAGCACCATGAGCAAGCCCAAGAGCACGCCCGTGGCCAAGGTCTTGACCGCGGCCAACGTCGCGGCGCTCCAGAAGCGCCTGCCCAAGGGGAGCGGGACGACCGCCAAGGCCCCGACGACCTACCACTACTGAGCAACTCCTGCCGGGCGGGCTCGCCTCGGGCGGCCCGTCCGGCCCCTCTCCTTGCCCGGAAGGAACCGTCTGTGAGTACCAAGGCGATGCACCTGACGTTCGTCGGTCACCAGACCTGGCACATCAGCGACGGACGTCACTCCGTTCTGCTCGACCCGGTCGTGTGCCGGGCGTTCGGGCCGGCCGACGTGCCGTTCGAGGTCTGGCCGCCCCGTGACGTCGACACCACCGCGATGCCGGCGACGACCGCGCTGATCCTCTCGCACGAGCACCTGGACCATTTCCACCTGCCTTCGCTGGCCCGCCTGGACCGCGATATCCCCCTCTACACCGGCATGACCGTCCCGGCGGCCGTGACCGAGGCGATCGAGGCACTGGGCTTCACCGTGCATCGCCGTGATTTCACCGAGCCGCTGCTGATCGGCGACCTGGAGATCACGTTCTACCCGGCCGGTGCCACCACCATGTTCTGGGAGAGCCGCGTCGTTCAGCCCCTGGTCCGGCTGGCCGGTGCCGGCGGCGGCGTGTTCATCGGCGTGGACGCCGACCTGTCGGACACCTACCTGACGCACCTGGAGCACGGCACCGTACCCGTGCCAGACATGGCGATCGTGTCGAACAACTCACAGTCGGTGCCCTACGGGGCGCCCAGCACCGACACCAACCTGCTGCCCGGTCTGGACGGCCCGCACCAGCGGGCCACAGGGCTGCACGTCCTGCACAGCCTGCTGGAGGTCTACCTGGCTCCGCTGACCGGCGTCCCGCACGTGGCTCTGTGCGGAAACGGGTTCACCGCGCCGCTCGCGCCGCACGGCCCGTTCCTGTACGGCGACCACCGAGCCCTGGCCGAGCACGCCAACGCCCTGCAGCACGTGTTCACCGTGCACGGCCCCCGGCCCGGCGACGTGCTGACCCTGGCCGCCGACGGGACGGTAACCCACTCCACCGCCTCGTGGATCACCCCCGACCTGGAAGCCGAGGCCGCCCTAACCGACAAGCTGGCCGCGTTCCTGGACGACGGTCCGCAGCAGGTCTCGCCGGTCGCCACCACCGCCGCCCTGGACCCGGACACCTGGGACCAGGCCGACCGGCTGCTGACCGCCGAGTTGCCGCGCCTGGCCCGCGCCCTGCTCACCACCCGCACCGGGACCTTGGCGGTGGGAATGGGCGACTACCTGGCCGGAGAGCCGCTGGGCAGCCAGCGCCTGGCGCTGCGACTGCTGGACCCGCCCGGCCGCCCCGGCCAGGCACAGGTGTGGATGTGGGACATCACCGGCCCCACCTTTGTTCGGCAGGACGAGCCGACCAGCCGCGAGCAGGACATGGCCCGCGTCCCGTTCGGCCTGGAACTGTTCCACCAGGACATGATCGCTCTACTGGAAGGCCGCGCCCAGATCTGGGACATCATGGGCGGCTCCTCCCAAGGCTGGCACGTCGGTGACCCTCTGGACTCGCCGGTATACGCGTTCCTGGGCGCCTACGGCGAACACCAGCGGCCCGACCTGGCTGCGGCCTGCTACACCCGCAGCCTCGCCGAACTCGGCGTCACCAGCACGCCCCGTCCGGCATGACCGTCCACTCTGCAGGACTGTCCGGCGGGCCGTTGAGCGGCGCGTGCGCCCTGCGGCCCGCCGGATGGCTGTCCGCCCCACTGGCCACCGACCCCGCCGATGCCACCCGCCAGGCACGCGTTCTCCTGGCCGCCCACCACCCGGCTCTCGCCGGACCCTTGCTGTGCCTCAACGCCCACTACCGCACGGCGGTGTTCGCGATCGGCGACCCGCCCGCCCAGATCCTCAAGCGTCATGCCGACCTCGACGCCTACAACGCCGAAGTGGTCGCCTACCACCTGCTGTCCGAACGAGCCGTCCTGCCTGATTTGCTTGACCTCTGCGACGACTCCCGGACGCTGGTGACCGGCTACCTGCCGCAGCAGGCCGACCTATCGGTCCCAGCCGTGTTCGACGAGTTGCTGGAGTTGGTCGCCCGCGCCCATACCGCTCCCGCCACCTGGCCAGCCGAGGTCACCGACCTGATGCAGCCGTACACCCTTCGGACAGTGCTGACCGGCCCGGCTCCTGAGTGGATTGCCGACGCCGCAGCATGGCGAGCGGTCCTCGAGTTGACGGCCGACGCCCACGGCCCCGGCCATGTCCCGCTCGGCGGGTTCGACCTGGCACCCCGCCATGCCCGCCGCGACACCTCCGGCACAATGATGATCATCGACGGCGAGACCATGCGCCTGGACTGGACCGGCCTGCCCGACGTGATCACTCTGGCCTACGTCGCCGCCGAAGTGTCGGCACCCCTCACTCCCCGGCAGATCCGCCGTGCCTACCTGCAGCACACCCGCGACCACGGTGCCCAGTGGAGCGATGCCGGCCTGACACGCGCCCTGACCCTTTGGGCGCGCGCCACCGGCCTGCACTCCCTGCACGGTCTCGCCGACTGAACACTCCTAATACAGCCTCGGCGCATCCAGCGCTTGAGAAAGGATGGTGAGACACCCAAGCGAGGAGAGCGCGATGTTCACCGCCTGCACCCGAATCATGATCTTCTCCGAGGATCCAGAGAAGTCCGCACGCTGGTGGGCAAACGTCCTGGACGTCCCCGTGGACCTGGATGTCAAGGGAGACTCGGTTTTCGCCTGGCTCACCATCGCTGGCTTCGAGGTGGGCTTCCACATGCTGGACGAGAAGAACAACCCGCGCGGCGGTGGCCTGGTCCCCTACTTCGCCGTCCCCGACCTCGACACCGCCCTGAATACCCTTCTGGCTGCCGGATGCACCCGCCACCGCGGCCCCTACACCCCCGACGACGGCACCGGACACCGCATCGCTCAGATCGTGGACCCCTTCGGCAACATCATCGGACTCGACGGCCCCTGACCCGCATCCCCATGTGGAGGCGACCGTGCGACACTGGCCCCTCACCCAACTGAGGATCACCACCCCCGACCTGATCCTCCGCATCCCCGACGACCAACTCCTAGACGACCTCGCCCACCTCGCCGGACAAGGCGTCCACCCTCCCGGCACGCCCCTCTTCCCCCAGCCCTGGACCAACGGCACCCCCGACGAGGTCGCCGACAACGTCCTGCGTAACCACTGGTGGGCACGTGCCGACTGGCGCGGCAACAATTGGCGACTCCACCTCACTGCCGTCCACCGCGACGGGCACGTGATCGGACAGCAGAACCTCTCCGCCCGCGACTTCGCCGTTACCTGTGAAGCCCGCACCGGCTTCTGGGTCGGCCAGCATCACCATAACTGCGGTTACGGCACCCAGATGCGCGCCGCTGCCCTCCACCTCGCCTTCACCTTGGGCGCCGAACGCGTCACATCCACCGCCTTCGCCAACAATGGGCCGTCCCGCGCGATCTCCACCAAGTTCGGATACGTCCCCAACGGAATCCGGCGAATCGCCGTCGACGATCAACTGGTCCACGTGCACGAGTTCGTCATCACGCGCGCGCAATGGGCGGCTCATCCACCGCCGGACATCGCCGTCGGGGGCCTGGAAACCTGCCGCACGATGTTCGATCCTCCATCAAGCCGCAGTTCAGTCGAATCGCCAGGTCCGGGCGCTGATCGTGTCGGGAGCGACTAACTTCGCCGACCTGTTGTCAGGGCAGGTCGTGCACCCCACGTTTGATGTCGGCGGCCAGCCGACGGAAACGCTCGACGGAATCATGATGCGGGGCCACTCGGGTCCTTGCTGACACGCACCCCGATGTCACCAGAGAGAGCTGAGGTATGCGGCCAGGCGTAGTGAACGGCGGCAGACCCCGCGTCATACACGCCGGTCTGAGCCGCGGCGGGCCGTTCCGGCGTGCTGCGACCGGTCAGCCGGCTTGGGAGTCAGTGGGGACGGCGGTGGCACGGACGTGTTCCAGGACGTGCTGGATGGACGTCACCTCGTTCTCGGTGAACAGGTCTTCCGGGCCGCCCGGGGCCAGCCCGGTGAACGGCGGCCTGTAGAGCGCGCCGACGTCCACAACGCCGTTCTTGGCCAGGAAACCGATGAGGAGCTGGAGGAAGTCGAGCTGCGAGGCCGAGAATTTCTTCCCCGCCTGGAACTGGTCGAAGACGGCGGTCGCGGCCTCGTACTCCAGCCCGGTGATCGAGCGCAGGAACAGGCCGAGGTCGCCGTACTCCTCCCTGACCTGGTCGATGTCGTCGTGGGTGCCGAATCCGGAGGCGATGAAGACGTCCTCGAAGTGGTGGATGTCGAGGGTGGTGAGCTGGCGGTTGCGCAGTAGCTTCTGCACGGCGAGTTCGTGTTCGTGGCTGCGCAGGTAGGTGCGGACCTTCGTCTCGAACCGGGTCCGGTTGGTGCCGAGGGAGACGCCCCTGAGTTCCGCCTCGGTGAGCTCGCCCAGCTCGTCCTGGAAGTCGGTGTAGAGGACGCCCTTCTTCGCCTTCTGGATGAGTTTGGCGAGACCGCGGATACGGCGGCGCATCAGTTCCAGCATCGGCAGGGAGACGTCCTGCCACCACTCGTCAAGGGTGAGGTCGGACAGCAGTTCCCGGTGCTTGGCCACGACGGGGTTGTTCAGCGTGGTCGGGTCAAGGAGCGCTTCGGCGATCTCCTGGACCTGGTCTCGGAGCGTGTCGTACGCGGGGTCGCCGTTGAGGACGGCGAGTTGGAGGCGCAGGGCGAGAAGGTCGAACCGTTTGGCCTCTTCACTGTTCTCGTCCTCGCGGAACTCGGTGGGCAGGCCCGCCAGGTTCTCGGTGATCTCCTCGCGCTTCTCGGCGGTGATCCGCTGCCAGCTCGCGGGGTCCTGGTAGCGCTCGACCTCCGCCAGGCGGCGGCGGACCTCAATGTTCTGCGGGTTCATGCCCGAGACCTCCCCTTGGAGGCGGGCGGCGAGATCCCGGCGGAGTCCGGTTTCGGTTTGTGTCCCGTCCGATTCCGGGGACGGCTCCGGGGGAAGGTCCTGCCGGTCCAGGCCGTAGAGGAGGTCGGTCCGTTCCCGGAACAGGCGCTCGCTGAGGGACGGCTGGACGCGGCCCTCGGATGTGGCGATGTCCTGGTTGAAGAACTCGACGTTGCGGCACAGGTCGAAGACCAGGAACTTCTGCTTGTCGATGTTCGGCCCGAACAGGTCCGGGCACAGGCGGGTGCCGCGCCCGATCATCTGCCAGAACTTCGTCTTGGACCGGACGAGCTTGGCGAACACCAGGTTGACGACCTCGGGAATGTCGATCCCGGTGTCGAGCATGTCGACGGAGACGGCGATGTGCGGGGGCGAGTCCTTCAACGAAAACTTGTCGATGAGGTCCTGCGCATAGGAGTCGTCGTGCGTGATGACGCGCGCGAAGTCACCGCGGTGTTCGGGGTACAGCTTGTCGAAGCGTTCGACGATGAACTGCGCGTGCTTCTTGTTGCGGGCGAAGATGATGGTCTTGCCCAGCCGGTCCCCGCCCTCGACCTTGCCGCCGTGCTCCATGAGCGTCTGGAGCATCTTGTCAATGGTGTCGTCGTTGAACAGGAACTTGTTGACCTCGTCGGCGGTGACCCGGTCGGGGACGCCGTCCTCCTCGTCCCAGTCGAGGAGGTCCCACATCACCTTCTCTTCTTCGGGCAGTTCGTCGTAGCTGATGCCCTGCTGCGGGAACTTCAGCGGGACGTTCACCGTGAACGGCGGGACGAGATAGCCCTCGGCCACGGCCTCGTCCAGCCCGTACACGTCGGTCGGGACGCCGTCCTCCAGGTGGAACAGGCGGTAGGTGTTGCGGTCGATCTCGTCCTTCGGCGTCGCGGTCAGCCCGACGAGCAGCGCGTCGAAGTACTCGAAGATCACGCCGTACTTCTGGTAGACGGACCGGTGCGCCTCGTCGATGACGACGAGATCGAAGTAGCCGGGCCCGAATCGGCGCAGGTCGCCGTCCGTCTCGTTGATCAGCCCCATCATCGTCGGGTACGTGGAGACGTAGACCCTGCCGTCCTCCTTGCGGTCGGCCAGCAGGTTCACGGTCGGTGTGCCGGGCAGGTGGGCTTTGAAGGCGTTGGCGGCCTGCGTGACGAGCGCCTTCCGGTCCGCGAGGAACAGGACGCGCTTGATCCAGCGGGCGCGCTGGAGCAGGTCGATCAGCGCGATGATCGTGCGGGTCTTGCCCGCGCCCGTCGCCATGACGAGGAGCGCCTCGCGCTGCCGGTCCCGCTCGAACGCCTCGGCGATGCGGCGGATGGCGCGGCTCTGGTAGTGGCGGCCCGCGATCTCCTTGTTGATCACCACGCCCTGCAACGCCTGGCGGCCGGCACGCCGCTGGATCAGTGTCCGCAACTGGTCCTTGGTGTAGAAGCCCTGGACCTCGCGCGGCGGATAGGCGACGTCGTCCCAGATGAAGGTCTGGTAGCCGTTGGTGTAGAAGATGACCGGACGCTGCCCGAACCGCTGCTCCAGGGCGTCCGCGTAGAGCTTGGCCTGCTGCTGGCCGGACACCGCGTCCCTGGTGGTGCGCTTGGCCTCGACCAGGCCGAGCGGCCTGCCGTCGTCGTCCCAGAGGACGTAATCGACCTTGCCCTTCCCGGACGGGGACGGCAGCCCTTCGACCGGAAATTCGCGGTCGTCGGCCTTATCCAGCGGCCAGCCCGCCTCCTTGAGAAGAAGGTCGATGATCAGGTCGCGGGTCTTGGCCTCGTCGTAGTCGTGCGTGTCGGGCTGGTCGGCCTTCGCGGCCCTGGCCGTCCTGATCTCGGCGCGCAGCCGGGCGACCTCTTCGTCCAGGTCCTGCGTCCTGCGCCGTTCCTTGATCAGATCTTCCTGCTGCCGGGCGTACTGCTCGGCCATCGCCTGGATTTCGGCCTGCTTCCTCCGCCGTACCTCCGCCGGCTCGGGGGTGGGGATGAGCGACCGGTCGAACGCCAACTCCGCGGCCGGTCCCGATTCCTGATCGCGGGTGTAGTGCCGGGCGATCCAGTAGAGGACGTGGAACAGTTCCGCGACCGTCCGGACGGCGACCCCGGCCAGCACTGGTTCCGGCCGGTGGACAGCGTTGTTGCCCTGCCGCCGGATCACGTCCATCTTCGTGCGGATCGGCGGACCGACCACTCGCGCCAAGGTCGGCTCGGCGATCAACGCCGCTAGATGCCCCTGGTAAGGAAGCCTCAGGTTGCCATCGGCGCGGTACAGCCAGTTGACCGCGAGTTCGAGGGTGCGTCTCGCATAGAAGCAGGACGCGCGCGGATCGGCCTCCGCCAGCCGCTCCGCCCGGACCGCTTCGTCGTACAGATCAGGCCACTCGCCTTTAAGGAACCCGAAGTTGCTCAAGAGACACCCTTCCCCGCCGGGACAGATGCCTCAATCGTCCCACAACTCTCCTCGAAACGCCTTGTTCTGAAGTGACCCAAAGAGGACATCCAAGCTAGCCAACTGAGCCACATGCTTTCGTCTCAAACCATGCAGCCGCGAAATCGCGTAGAAGAAATTCTCCTGAAGCTCGATTGGAGGGACCATAACAACGGTTTTCGACAATTGCTTAATGTTGAGAGTCGGTTGGGCGACCGTTCGAAGTTGGCTCGCAAAATAATCTTGCACCGCTGGCATCTTCAAGTGCTGAGCAACGAAAAGACGCTCTACATTCGAAGTAATGGGGATGCGTGCCACGGCACGGGCAACATTGAAGCCAACTTCATCGGGCCCCACGACTGCGATAGAGCCGATGGAGCCGACACACCCCACGAGTATTTCATTACCCCTAAGACGCGATCTTTTATACTTCGCCTCGATCTCAGGATCGATGCGCTTTAGAGAAGAGTGGTTGACACGATCGTCAATCAGGTCACCAACACGAACGAGAGGGATTCCCGACGGATCGTCCGCGCCCGGCTGAACGACGCCATAATTGATTCGATCACCACGGTCTACGAGTTCAGACAATGCCTTGGTCGAAAACGATTTTGGATTCACCCTCGGGTCGCCGAACATGTCAAAGAAGATTGCTTGAGCAAGATCGTCGAGGAGGGTGATGGCCACCCGCCGTTTTGCCCGCAACTCATCCACCCTATCTAGCACGTCTGCAATTCTCTTTTGCTCGGCGAACGAAGGCGCTGCGATTGTGGACTCTCGCAGGAACTTGAAGTGGCGAGAATACCCGGCACTCGGAATGTTCAAGGAAGATAGGTAGCGGAATAGAAAGCGAGGCTCAAAATCTGGCGCACTACGAAGAACTCTAACCCCTTCCGCGCCTACAGCAAACGGGAAGTCGACAAACTTGAAACGTCGAGTATGATCGCCAAATATTATGACAGGGAGATCACCTTTGTACGCCAATTCGGGGTCATCAGTAAAACCTGCTATTACACTTTCCCCTTGATCAATGATCGGTATTAGCCCTGATGTCTTATAGCTAGAACGCTGTATCTTTGCATTTCCGGATGATCCATTGATTACCGCGCGCTCAAAAGGAACAGAGGGCCAGTCACTCATTGCAGCACGCCCTTCAGTGCGGACATATCCTGCTGGATTTCCGATTCGATGTGTTCGAGTTCCTCGATTATCTCCAGGGGAGGGCGATATTCGGCCTCTTCGCGGACGATCTCCCTATAGCGGTTAAGGCTCAGATCATAGTCCTCAGCAGCGATGTCTTCCTTGGAGACGCAGAAGCTCTGTTCTGTTCTGGCACGTTGTTGCTCGCTGCCGTCACGACGGTTCCATCGGGCTAGGACATCCGGGAGGTTGTTCTTGGCGTGGTCGGCTTCGTTGAGAGGCGTGCTGGACCTTGGACCGAGTTGGGCCTCGGAGAGGAGCGGCGTGCGCTTGTCGTCCAGGCTGAAGCCGTCCGCTGTCATATCATAGAACCAGACGCTGTCTGTTCCGCCGCTGTTGGTCTTGGTGAAGACGAGAATGGCGGTGGAGACACCCGCGTAGGGCTTGAACACCCCGCTGGGCAGTTTGACGACGGCCTCTAGCTTTTGGTTTTCCACGAGGAGCTTGCGGACGCCCTTGTGTGCCTTGGTTGAGCCGAAGAGAACACCCTCGGGGACGATGACGGCGGCGCGACCGCCAGGCTTGAGCAGGCGAAGGAAGAGAGCGAGGAAGAGAAGTTCCGTCTTCTTCGTCTTGACGATCTGCTGAAGGTCCTTGGCGGTGGTCTCGTAGTCGAGGCTGCCGGCGAAGGGTGGATTCGCCAGGATCAGCGAGTACTGCTCGGCCTTGTCGGCGACATTCTGCGCCAGCGAGTCGCGATAGCGGATGTCTGGTTGTTCAATGCCGTGCATGAGCATGTTCATGCTGGCGATCCGAAGCATGGTGCTGTCGAAGTCGAAGCCGTGGAACATGCTGGAGTGAAAGTGCTGCTGATTGGCAGCGTCCAACAGGGCGTCGCGGTGCTCGCGTTGGACGTATTCGGCGGCGGCCACGAGGAAGCCGGCGGTTCCGCAAGCCGGGTCACAGATCTCGTCCTGCGGGCCGGGGTTCATCATCTCGACCATGAGCTGGATGATGTGCCGTGGTGTGCGGAACTGGCCGTTCTGACCCGCGGTGGCGATCTTGCTGAGCATGTACTCGTACAGATCGCCCTTGGTGTCGCCCGCGCCGAGGGGGATGTCGTCCAAGAGGTCGACGGCCTTCGTCAGCAGGGTGGGGGTGGGGATGGTGAACCGGGCGTCCTTCATGTGGTGGGCGTATGTGGAGTCGTCCCCACCAAGGCGGCGCAGCCACGGGAAGACTCCTTCCCCCATCATGGTGAACATGGCCTCTGGATCGAGTTCCCTGAGCCGAGCCCACCGCAAGACATCCGTCTCATCGGTGTAGATGGGGCTCTTGATCTCGATGCCCTGGCGGCGCGCGCTGCGTTCCTTGGCCGTCTGGACGTCCTCCAGGCGGCGCAGGAACATCAGGTAGGTGATCTGCTCGATGACCTCAAGCGGGTTGGCGATCCCACCCGCCCAGAAGGCGTTCCAGAGGCGGTCGATCTTGCTCTTCAGCTCACCCGTAATCACGCCAGAACTCTAGTAGGTGTTGGCGGCGCGTGCGCCCGGCTCCCGCAGGTCGGAGGCGGTTGCTTCGACTCCCGCACGTACCCCGCAGATGTCCGCTCAGGGGATGACACTATGTTCGCGGGTGACGAGCTTTGACGCACGGCCGTCGCGCGTCAGCTGCTCCCCGTCCAGACGCATCACCTGTCATGGACAGGGGCGGACCTCGCTAGACCATCCGTCGCGCTACGTCCGTCAGAGGTCCTTGAGCGCCTGCGCGAGCCGACCGAAGTCACGGCGACTCACCACGAGTATCGGACCGTTGGGGTCTTTGCTGTCACGAAATGCCACGACGCTCGACACATCGGCGACCTCGATGCAGTTGTCGCCCTCGGCCGTGCTTCGTGAAGCCTTGCGCCACACCGGGTCCCACCAAGCTTTCCCTTATTAGGCTCTCTAAAGCAGGAGCGTACCTACAAGCTCTTGAGAATGCCGGCGAAGTACCGGAAGTCCCTGCGATCGACGAAAATCTTAGGTCCGTCGGGGTCCTTGCTGTCCCGGACCGCTATTACATCGAGAACAGATGTGACTTCGACGCACTGGTCCCCATCATCGTGGCTGCGGGATGCCTTGCGCCAGGTTGCCCTGCTCAGGTCCATCTGTCTTCAATCACCTTTCGGATAAGCGCTCGCGAATCCTCTGTGTTGAGCGCCTGCGCGTTCAGCGTTTGCATTACTTCACTAATCTTCGCAAGCTCTGACGGATCGCGGGTCGTTTCACCTCCTGTGGCTTTAACGACATAAGCGATCTCACTGCGGTCGGGCTGGGTTGCGATAGTGAACGATGCTCGCACACCTCGGTAGTAGCGGGTCCTGGCGATCTGCAGGAAGATGCCTTCCTGTAGAGACAGTTCGATCAGGTGCTCGAGTTGCTCGCGCATGACCTCCTCCGAGCCGACCTGGCGGTACAGGACGCTCTCCTCCATCACCACACTGATCATGGGGCGAGGCCTTCTCGACAAGAGCTCCTGGCGCTTCATCCGGGTAGCTACCGCTTCGTCCTCGACCAGTAGGACCCGAGCATACGCCTCCGTCTGAAACAGCCCATAGACCAGATAGTTCTCATACACCCGCAACTGGTCGGCCGATGCCTCCGCCTTCGGGAAGGCCACGAAGTGGGTCGGGTACCTGACCTGCTTGACCTTCTCCAGAAGGTCGTCCCATGCCTGGACGATCTCGCCTCCGGCGTTGAGCACGTTGTCCACGCGTTCGGCGAAGTCCCGGCGGCACTGGGTCCGCCCGCACTCGACGTGGCTGATGTAGGACCGCGCGACGTGGACCAGGTCCGCCAGTTGGCCCTGCTTCAGGCCCGCCGCCACGCGGCACCGCTTGACCACAGTCCCGAAGCGGACCAGTTCGGGGTCGATCTTCGGCCGGGCGCCACCAGATGCCGACATGGCCACTCTCCCCCTCATTGCTAGTAGCGCGCTAATGGCTGCTACTCGAATGTGCCTACTGCACGACTCTCCTGAGATTTTATGGCGCGACCTGGCTTCATAGTGTTCGTTCGATAACACAGGGTGATAGCGGCGGGTACTTCCGGTTTGGCGGGTTGGCCCGGTTCGAGATCAGCCTCCGTCCTGGCTGGAGGGGTTCACCGATGCCAGCAGTACTGCTCGCGCCCGAGGAACCGGCGCCGCTCGTCCTCGATCCATCCGACGAGGCACCCGCGAAAGCGCGCCGCTACCTCACCGACCGGTTCCGCGACCTGGGGCACGCCGACGACTTCGTCGGCCGGCTCGTGGTTACCGAGCTGGTGACCAACAGCTACAGGCACGTCGGCATCGGGCACATCGTCGTGCGCATCTTCCCGGACGTCCGCGAGCCGCTCACCGTCATCGAGGTCTGGGACGAGAGCACCGCCCTGCCCGTCGTCCAGAGCCAGGACGACGACGCCGAGAGCGGGCGCGGGCTGCTGCTGATGGCCGAACTCGTCCACGACTGGGGCGTCCGGCCGCTCAACGAGGAAGGAAAGATCACATGGGCTCGCTGCGCCCGCTGAACGTCCAGACGGGCCGCCACCTGCTGCGATGGCGGACCCGGCTGGGACGCTCCACCGCCATCCGCAATCTCGACCTGCTCGCCGTCGCCGTCCAGGCCAGGAACTACCGGTTCGTCAAGCTCTACCGGGCCGACGAGTTCCACACCCGTCCGCCAGTGCTATGGGTGTTCGCCTTCGGGCTCGACGACCACGTCCGCGTCGCGGTGACCGTCCAGGCCGCGCCCGGCGGCGGCTGGGCCTACTACGAGGCCGGACGCGGGAGACGCGGCTACCTATCACCCTGCGGCGACATCAAACAGGCCGCCGACCAGGTGGACGCCGTCCTCAAACACCGCATGTTCCCGGCCACCTGGTAACGCGACCGGAGGCACCCGATGACCCACACACCCGAGGCGTGGCACGACCGACCGGCGCAAGCCCGCTTAGCGCCCGCGCCACCGCCGTCCGAACGTCCAGCCGGTCGTTTGGAGCTGGATCTCGACATCGACCGGGCCCTCGATGACCTACGCCGCGCCTTCCCCGGCCTCTGCATCTGGCACGGCGAATTCAGCGGTTCGCTATGGGCGCTCCTCCCAGACCGGCTGGTCGAAGCCAGGACGGCCGCCGACCTGGCCCGCCGGCTCCGTGCCGCTCTGCCCCGCCCGCGTCCCCGCGCCAGGCCCGAGCCGTGTGTGCGGCGGCCTCGGCCGTCCGCACGGCGTCCAGACGGCACCTGGACGACCGCGAAGTCCGCCACCCGGCGACCGGTGAAACAGGGCGGGCGTGTCCGGCACGTCGTCCGCTGGCTCCTGACCACCTACCTCCACCTGACGCCCGCGGCCCCACTCCCGTGACCACCAACCCGATCGGCGCACCGGGTGACCTCGTCGCACGGGCAGACGTCCGCGAAGAGAACAGCGGAGAGCCGTTCAGTCACGCCGAGACCAGGCCGTACGAGGCGGCCGACTCGTTGGGTCGCCGTTTCCGATGGCCGTGCCTGCAAGGTTCATCCTCGGGTGTTCTGGCGGGCGCACGCTCCAGTGTTGTCCGGGCCCCGACGTCCCACACGGCAACACGGACAGAATTGACACGAAAGCCGCCGCGCGGTGCAAGGCGAGATCCTCCCGACGAAGGGCCCCTCGGCGCCCCCAGCATCAGGAGGGTCGCGGTGGCAGCCTCACGCGCGGGGGACACCCTGGCAAGTGAGGGCCAGGAAGGTGCTGAGGTACATGCTCACACACCGCGCCGAGCACGGGACTTCCCGGCCTCCGCTCAGCGCTTCCGGCAGTGCTTCCGCTCAGCTCTTCCGCTCACTCAGGACGCAGAACTCGTTGCCCTCCGGGTCGAGGAGGGTCACCCAGTGGTGCTCGTCCCGCACGGTGTCGGCGCGCCGGGCACCGAGGGAGAGCAGCCGCGCGACCTCGGCCTCCTGGTCGTCGGGGCGGAAGTCGGGGTGGAGCCGGTTCTTCGACGTCTTGCCCTCGGGGACAGGCACGAAGAGCAGCCCCGGCATCTGGTCCGGCTCAGGCCGGATCTCGATGATCTCCTCGGATTCGTCGACCACGACCCAGCCGAGAGCCTCGGCCCACCAGCGCCCGAGAGCGACGGGGTCGGCGGAGTCGACGATGATCTGTTCCCATTCCAGTGCCACGGGCCTGAGCATAGACAGGACCCGCGGCAGACGCGGCCGGGCGGGCTCCTCCTCGTCCCGTGGGCTCCGACATTCCACCCCGACGGCCCGATCGCCCGTCTATCCGCAGACAACCAAGGTGGGGCAGAGGGCCGTTTCGTCGTTCCCTCCTGGTTCATGCCAATGCGCGGCCAACGGATCCCCAGCCCGTCCGAAACGCGCGTCGTTGATCTGCGGCGTGTTGTTGTTATCCGACGGCTCATAACAACAACACGCCGCAGGTCAACGAACGGAGCCGGTGAAGGCGGGCCCCGCCGGAGGTTCGGCGGGGCCTGCCTGTGCACACCCGGTCAGAAGGACTCTTCGGGGAGGTCCATTACGTCGAGGGTGGTGGCCTCGGTGATGGCGCGGTCGGAGGCCAGGCGCGGGAGCACGGTCTGGCAGAAGAACTGCGCGGCCGCGACCTTGCCGTTGTAGAACGCCTTGTCGGAGTCGGACACGTCGCCGCCGCCGAGGGCGGTCAGGGCGACCTCGGCCTGGCGGAGCAGCAGCCAGCCGACGATGAGGTCGCCGAGGCCGAGCAGCAGCCGGGACGAGTTGAGCCCGATCCGGTACAGCTCCTTCGGGTTCTCCATCGAGCCGAGCGCCCACCCGATCATCGGGTTGAGGATGCCCTGAACGTCCTCCAGCGCGCGGCCGAGCAGCGCCCGCTCGTTCTTCAGCCGGCCGTTGCCCGCCTCCGACTCGGCGAACGCCTGGATCTCGCCGGCGAGGACCTTCAGCGCCTCGCCGTTGTCCCGCAGGATCTTGCGGAAGAACAGGTCCTGGCCCTGGATGGCGGTGGTGCCCTCGTACAGGGTGTCGATCTTGGAGTCGCGGATGTACTGCTCGATCGGGTAGTCCTGCAGGAACCCGGACCCGCCGAGGGTCTGCAGCGACTCGGCGCCGAGCAGCGCGTAGGCGCGCTCCGAGCCGAAGCCCTTCACGATCGGCAGCAGCAGGTCGTTGATCTTCTCGGCCTGCTCGTCCTTGCGGCCCTCGTGCTCGGCGATCTGCACGGCGTCCTGGTAGGACGCGGTGAGCAGCACGAGCGCGCGCATGCCCTCGGCGTACGCCTTCTGGGTCATGAGGCTGCGCCGGACGTCCGGGTGGTGGGTGATCGTGACGCGCGGAGCGGTCTTGTCCGTCATCTGCGTCATGTCCGCACCCTGCACGCGCTCCTTGGCGTACTCCAGCGCGTTCAGGTAGCCGGTCGACAGGGTCGCGATGGCCTTGGTGCCGACCATCATCCGGGCGTACTCGATGACGAGGAACATCTGCTTGATGCCCTCGTGCACGTCGCCGACCAGGTAGCCGATCGCGGGGTGCTTCTCGCCGAAGGTCAGCTCGCAGGTCGTGGAGACCTTGAGGCCCATCTTCTTCTCGACGTTGGTGACGTAGGCGCCGTTGCGGTCGCCCAGCTCACCGGTCTCAACGTCCACCAGGTACTTGGGGACGAGGAACATCGACAGGCCCTTGGTGCCGGGGCCGGCGCCCTCGGGGCGGGCCAGCACCAAGTGGAAGATGTTCTCGGACATGTCGTGCTCGGCCGAGGTGATGAACCGCTTGACGCCCTCGATGTGCCAGGTGCCGTCCGGCTGCTGGACGGCCTTGGCGCGCCCGGCGCCGACGTCGGAGCCCGCGTCCGGCTCGGTCAGCACCATCGTGGCGCCCCACTGCCGCTCCAGGGCCAGCTCGGCGAACTTCTTCTGCTCGGGCGTGCCGATGTGCCACAGGATCTGGGCGAAGCCGGGGCCGGAGGAGAACATGTAGACGGCCGGGTTGGCCCCCAGTACCTGCTCGGCGACGGCCCAGGTGAGGGAGCGGGGCGCGCCGCTGCCGCCGAACTCGGGGACGAGGTCGAGCCGGTACCACTCGGCGTCCATCCACGCCTTGTACGACTTCTTGAAGCCCTCCGGCATCTCGACGGTGCCGGCGGCGGGGTCGAACACCGGCGGGTGGCGGTCGGCGTCCTCGAAGGAGTCGGCGAGCGGCCCCTCGGCCAGCCGGTTCACCTCGTCGAGGATGCTGCGCACGGTGTCCTCGTCCAGTTCCGCGTACGGGCCGCTGCCGAGGAGGTCCTGGCGCCTGAACACCTCGAAGAGGTTGAACTCCAGGTCCCGGAGGTTGCTCTTGTAGTGCCCCATTCGAGACTCCGTCTGCTCCGGCGGCGGCCGGTGGCCCCGCTTTCGTACTGACTAGTAACTCAACATCATGCTACCCGCTAGTAACCAGTGGCAACCACCCGAACCGCGCCGATACCGCACTCCGCCATCCCGCGTGACGCAACTCACAAGGTAGGACAGGGTACGCGAATCGGACGGCAGCCCCTCCCGCGGGCCGCCGGAGCGTGGTGGGAAGATCGACCGGGGGCGCGAACATCATGAGGACGAGGAGGTGCGCATGATCCAGGAGGAGCCCCCGGCCCCGCGGCTGACCGTCATCGGGACCGGGTACCTCGGCGCCACGCACGCCATCTGCATGGCCGTGCTGGGCTTCGAGGTCCTCGGCGTGGACGTCGACCGGCACAAGATCGACCGGCTGGCGTCCGGCGAGGTCCCCATCTTCGAGCCCGGACTGCCGGAGCTGCTCACCAAGGCGCTCGACTCCGGCCGGCTCCGGTTCACCACCTCCTTCGCGGAGGCCGGGGCGTTCGGCGACGTCCACTTCATCTGCGTGGGGACACCGCAGCAGCCCGATTCGGACGCCGCCGACCTGACCTACGTCGACGAGGCCGTCCGCTCCCTCGCCCCGCACCTGCGCCGCCGCGCCCTCGTCGTCGGCAAGTCCACGGTGCCGGTCGGGACGGCCGCGCGGCTCACCGGGCTCGTCCAGGAGCTGGCGCCCGCCGGTGAAGAGGTCGAGCTGGCGTGGAACCCCGAGTTCCTGCGCGAGGGCTTCGCCGTCGACGACACCCTGCGCCCGGACCGGCTGGTGTTCGGCGTCACCTCCGACTGGGCGGACGAGCGGCTGCGCGCGGCGTTCAAGCCCGTCCTCGACCTCGGGACCCCGGTCGTCCGCACCGACCTCGCCACCGCCGAGCTGGTCAAGGTCGCCGCCAACTCCTTCCTCGCCACCAAGATCTCCTACATCAACGCGATGGCGGAGGTCTGCGAGGCGGTCGGCGCCGACGTCAAGGACCTCGCCGACTCACTGGCGCTGGACGACCGCATCGGCGGCAAGTTCCTGAAACCGGGGCTCGGCTTCGGCGGCGGCTGCCTGCCCAAAGACATCCGGGCGTTCGCGCACCGCGCCGAGGAGATCGGCGTCGGCCAGGCCGTGTCGTTCCTGCGCCAGGTGGACGACATCAACCGGCGCCGCCGCGCCCGCACGGTCGACCTCGTCCGGGAACTGCTCGGCGGCGACTTCACCGGCAAGCGCATCGCGGCGTGGGGCGCCGCGTTCAAGCCCAACTCCGACGACATCAGGGACGCGCCCGCACTGGACGTGGCGCGCACGATGCACGGCCTCGGCGGGGACGTCCGCGTCTACGACCCGGCCGCGCTCGGCAACGCCCGCGCCGCGTTCCCCGAACTGCGGTACGGCGACAGCGCGCTCGACGTCGCCCGGGACGCGGACGTCGTCGTCCTGCTGACCGAATGGTCGGACTTCCGGGAGGTCGACCCGGCGGCGCTCGCCGAGGTCGTCCGGCACCGGCGGATCGTGGACGGGCGGCACGCCCTCGACGCCGCGCAGTGGCGCCAGGCGGGCTGGGAGTACCGCGCACTCGGCCGCTCCTACGCGCACAGCCGCACGTAGGCGACGGGAACACCGCGCGCGGCGGGGCCGTTGGCGCAGATGAGGGCCCGTGGTCCTCCCGGACGAGGTGCGCCGTACCCGGAATGCGAAGACGACGCGTGACCACCGTCGTCTCACTCCGGGAGTACAGCCATGGCCTGGATCCTCGTCATCGTCGCCGGCCTCGTCGAGGTCGCGATGGCCCTGTGCCTGAAGGCGAGCAAGGGCTTCACCGAGCCGCTGCCCGCCGCCGGCTTCCTCGTGTCCGCCGTGACGAGCTTCGGGCTGCTCAGCCTGGCGCTGAAGAACCTCGACGTCGGCACGGCCTACGCCGTCTGGGTCGGGATCGGCGCGGTCGGGACGGCCGCGTTCGGCATGCTCGTCATGGGCGACCAGGTCTCCGCCGTCAAGATCGTCGCGCTGGCGCTCATCATCCTCGGCGTCATCGGCCTGAACCTCGCCGGCGGCGGCCACTGAACCGGCGGGCACTGAACCGGCGGGCGCCGAACCGGGCCCGACGGCATGGAACGCGGCCGCCCGCAAGTCCCGCGGGCGGCCGCTCACGGCCATGTGACCGGCTGGTTCGCAGGTCACAGCAGGCTGCCCGGAACGTAATCTCCCGTAGCAGCGTCTATGGGACGAGAAGAGCGCGGGGAGTGCTCGTACACGGGAGGGACCGAACCTTGGTCTTCAAGAAGCTGCGGCAGGCGATGGGCATCGGCGGCCCGTCGATCGAAACGATCCTGCACGACCCGAACACGACGCCGGGCGGCGTCGTCACCGGCGAGGTCACCATCGTCGGCGGCCAGTACAACTCCGACATCAAGTCGGTGAACCTCGCCCTGCGCACCAAGGTCGAGGTCGAGTCCGGCGACAACGAGTACCACTCCAACCTGGAGTACGCGAAGATGCCCGTCGCGGGCGGGTTCAGCCTCCAGGAGGGCGCGCGGCACAGCATCCCGTTCCAGTTCCCCGTCCCGTGGGAGGCGCCGCTCACCCACATGTACGGGCACCCGCTGCACGGCACCACGGTCGGCATCGCGACCGAGCTCGAGGTCGCGGGCGCGCTCGACCCGGGCGACCTCGACCCGATCGCCGTCCACCCGCTGCCCGCGCAGGAGCGGATCCTCGCCGCCTTCTCCAACCTCGGCTTCCAGTTCCGCAACGCCGACTGCGAGAAGGGGCGCATCTGGGGCGTCCACCAGGAGCTGCCGTTCTACCAGGAGATCGAGTTCTACCCGCCGGGCCAGTACGCGCGCGGCATCAAGCAGCTCGAAGTGACGTTCGTGTCGTACCCGCAGTCGATGGAGGTCGTGCTGGAGCTGGACAAGCGCGGCGGCGTGTTCACCGAGGGGCACGACGCGTTCAGCCGGTTCACCGTCGACTACGCGACCGTCGACCACACCGACTGGGAGCGGCAGCTCGACGGCTTCCTCCAGGACGCCGGCCGCCGCCGGGGCTTCTTCTAAGCGTTCACCCCACGATCCCCTCCGCGATGTCGACCGCGGAGGGGATCGCCGCGTAAGAAGAGGTCCTCCGTGTAGAAAGAGGTTCCGTGCCCCTTCCCCCCGGACTGAACGACGCGGAACGGCGCCTCTGGGCCGCGTTCCCCACCGGCGCGACCGTCGTCCTCGGCGACGACCTCCCCGCCGGGCCCGACCCCGACCGGATCGTCCGCGCCGAGACCATCACCAAGCTGCTCCTCGGCGCCTGCGAGACCCGCGCGGGCGCGGTCGCGGCCGTCCGGCTGCGGGGCGCGTACATCACCGGCCGGCTGGACGTCACCGGCGGCACGGTCGAGTACGAGCTGCGGCTGGAGAACTGCCGGCTCGTCTCGGAACCTGACTTCTCCAACGCCGAGACCAGGCAGCTGCGGCTGTCCGGATGCCGGATGCCCGGCTTCGACGGCGGCGGGCTCCGCGCGGACGGCTACCTCAGCCTGTCCGGGTCGCGGATCGAGGGCTCGGTGCGGCTGCCGAGGGCGCAGCTCAGCGGCGGCCTCCGGATGAACGGCACGCACATCACGGTGTCCGATCCCGGCCAGTGGGCGGTCTTCAGCGGCGGGCTGGTCGTGGACGTCGGCGCGTTCATCCGGGACGCCGAGATCACCGGCGGCGTCCGGCTCGTCGGTGCGCGGATGAACGGCGGCCTGTTCATGGAGCGCACCGTCCTCGCCAACCCCGGCCGGATCGCCCTGGACGCGCAGAACATGGTGGTGGAGGACGCCGCCGAGCTGAGCAACGGGTTCACCGCGCTCGGCACCGTCCGGCTGCGCAGCGCCCGCTTCAACGGCATCCTGTCGTTCTCCAGGGCGCACCTCGACTCGACCGACCCGGCGCGGATGGCGCTGCACGCCAGCCACATCCAGGCCGACGAGCTGCTCCTGTGGCCGGAGGAGAAGATCAAGGGCCGGGTGTCGCTGTCGTACTCCCGGATCGACCTGCTCATGGACCACCCGTCGGTCTGGCCGGACGAGCTGTACCTCAACGGCCTGACGTACCAGACGCTGCGCGGCGCCGAGTTCAAGGACCGGCTCAACTGGGTCTCGCGGGACAAGGAGTTCCACCTCCAGCCGTACGAGCAGCTCGCCGCCTGGTACCACGGCATCGGCTCCGACGACGTCGCGCGGAAGGTGCAGCTCGCCAAGCTGCGCGCCCGCCGGCGCCGGCTGAACCCGGTCGGCAGGGCGTGGAACCACCTCCTGGACTGGACGGTCGGGTTCGGCTACCGGCCGTGGCTCGCGTTCGCGTGGTTCGCGGCGCTGCTGGCGCTCGGGACGACGGTGTTCTCGATCGAGCATCCCCGTCCGGTCAAGCCGGGCAACGAGCTGCCCTCCTTCCACGCGCTGATCTACACGCTCGACCTGCTGATCCCGCTCGACACGTTCGGGCAGCAGCTGTCCTACGACGCGGTGAACTGGTCGCGCTGGGTCGCCTACGGGCTCGTCACGACGGGCTGGGTGCTGGCCACGGCGCTGATCGCCGGGGTGACGCGCGTGCTGCGCCCCAACTGACGCGCGTCCGGCGCGCGAACCAACGCACCGCCCCGGGCGTCCACCCGGGTAGGGATCGACCAGAATGGGACTCCATGGGCACGTATCTGATCACGGGGGCGACGGGCGGCATCGGGACGGCGGTCGCCGAACTGCTGCGCGAGCGCGGGCACGACCTGGTCCTCACCGGCCGCTCCCCCGAACGCCTCGAACGGCTGGCGAAGGAGCTCGCGACCGGCGCGCACTCCGCCACCCAGGTCATCAACCCGGGCGCGGTGGCGTCGCCGGCGCGGAACGCGTCCGTCACGACGATCCCGCTCGACCTGACGGAGCCGCGCCGCATCGAGGCGTCCCTCGCGGCGGCCGGACTGCCCGAGCGGCTGGACGGCGTCGTCCACGCCGCGGGCATGGTGCACCTGTCTCCGGTCGCCGAGCTTGAGGCCGACGAGTGGATGGAGCACCTGTCGGTCAACCTGGTCTCGGCGGCGGAGATGACGCGCCTGCTGCTGCCCGCGCTGCGCGCCGCCGAAGGCCACGTCGTCTTCGTGAACTCCACGGCCGGCCTGCGCGCGAACCCCGAATGGTCGGCGTACGCGGCGAGCAAGTTCGGCCTCCGCGCGCTGGCCGACTCGCTGCGCGCCGAGGAGCCGTCCCTGCGCGTCACGACCGTCTACCCGGGCCGGACGGCCACGGAGATGCAGCGCAGGGTCCGCGCCCAGGAGGGCCACCCCTACGCCGAGGACGACTTCGCCGCTCCCGGAACCGTGGCCCGCGTCCTGGTGGCGGCGCTGGAGACCCCGCGTGACGCGGTCGTCTCCGACGTCACCGTCCGCCCGAACTAGCCGCGGCCGAGCCGGACGGCGGCGCCCTCACTCCGGCCACGGGTTGTCGAGGACCATCTGGACGAAGTCTTCGCGCTGGAAACCATCCATGTAGTGCTGGAGGACGTCGGCGTTCATGTTGCCGAAGGTCGTCTGCGGGCGGTGGACGTTGCCTTCGGTGAACGCGCCCAGGATGCGCTTCTTGAAGTCGGGCCTTGGATGGGCGTCGGTCACGGCGCGCCGCTGCTCCTCGGTCAGGTCGTGGTAGCCGAGCCCCAGGACGTCTGTCTCCACGCCTGCGGTGACTAGGGCGACCTCGGGATCGAGGTGCTCCGGGACGCCGGGCGTGGTGTGCAGGGCGATGCCGAGCCACACGGTGCGTGCGTCGGCTTCACTGTGGCCGCGCTCGAGCAGGAAGTCCCGCGCGGCGTGGGCGCCGTCGACCTCGAAGCGCAGCTGCGACTCCCGGTAGCCGGAGGTCAAGCCGATGTCGTGGAACATCGCTCCCGTGTAGAGGAGCTCCAGGTTGGGCGTCAGCCCCCGTGCCCGGCCTTTGAGCGCGCCGAAGAGGAACACGCGCCGTGAGTGGTCGTAGAGCAGGTCGTCCTCGGTGTCGCGGATGTACTCCGTGACGTCCCGGACGAGCGGTGTGTCAGGAATGGTGATGCCTGCGATCGTCTCCCCCATGCGCCGGGGGTACCCGCATCGTCCGGGAGCACGCGCGCTCCGGATCAGCTGCGGCGCAGGAACCAGGACGCGAGGACGCCGCCGATCAGCCCGAACAGGTGCCCCTGCCAGGAGATGCCGGGATCGCCCGGGATGACGCCGAAGATCATCGTCCCGTAGACGGCGACGACGGCGACCGCGATGCCGATGTCGAGCAGCCGCCGCTCGAAGATCCCCCGCCCGACCAGGTAGCCGAAGAACCCGAAGATCAGGATGCTGGACCCGAGCGTGTTCGCCGAGCTGAGGAACCACACTCCGAGCCCGCCGACCACGATGATGATCAGGCTGGCGACCAGGAACTTGGCGATGCCGCGCGCCGCCGCGATGAATCCGAGGATGAGGAACGGCAGCGTGTTGGCCATGAGGTGGCCGAAGCCGGCGTGCATGAACGGGGCGGTGAAGATGTCCGGCAGGTCGTCCACGTCGCGCGGCTGGATCCCGAACCGGTCGAGCCACCCGTCGGTCGTGTAGTCGAACGCCTCCAGGACCCACATCACCGCGGTGATCGAACCGATCAGGATCAGCGACGACAGGGCACGGACGCCGTGCTTGGCCAGTTCGTCGGACCGCTGCCGGTCGGGGGTATAGCTCATGTCCTCCACCGTAGGTCCGATGGTCCTTGACTCGTCAACGAGCGGACCGTCCGGAAGGTGCCATCGGGCTTTTCCGGCATAGTGGACGGATGCGCGCAGCGATCTGTGAGGAACTCGGCTCGGTCGTCGTCACGGACGCCGAGGCTCCCGCCGCCGGCCCCGGTCAGGTGCTCATCGCGGTGGAGGCGGCCGGGGTCAACTACGTGGACGCCCTGTTCGTCCAGGGCCGATACCAGATCAAGCCGCCGCTCCCCTTCGTCCCGGGCAGCGAGGTCGCGGGGACGCTGCCGTCCGGTGAGCGCGTCCTGGCGATGTGCGGACTGGGCGGCTTCGCGACGCACGTGGCGGTCCCCGCCGCCTCCGCCGTCCCGATCCCGGACGAACTGGACTTCCCCCGCGCGGCGACCTTCACCCAGAGCTACTGCACGGCCCTGTTCGCCCTCCGCGACCGCGCGAACCTGCAACCGGGTGAGACGGTGCTGGTCCTGGGCGCCGGTGGCGGCGTGGGCCTGGCGGCCGTCCAGATCGCGAAGGCCATGGGCGCCCGGGTCCTGGCCGCGGCGTCGACGCCGTCCAAGCGGGAAGCCGCTCGCAACGCCGGCGCCGATGAAACGGTGTCCAGCACCGAGGACGTCAAGTCGGCGGCCCGCGCCCGGTCGGACGGCGGCGTCGACCTCGTCTACGACCCGGTCGGCGGGGCGCTGGCCGACCCCGCCCTGCGCGCACTGCGCGAACGGGGCCGCTACGTCGTGATCGGGTTCGCGTCCGGGGACATCCCGTCCCTCCCGCTGAACCAGGTCCTGCTGCGCAACCGCACCGTCGTCGGCGTCGACTGGGGCGCCTGGTCGATGGGCAATCCGCTCGACCAGCGCGCCCTTCTGGAAGAACTTCTCGCCATGGTCGCCAAGGGCGACCTCAGCCCGGTGCCGCCCCGCACGGCACCGCTCGCCTCGGCGGCCGAGGTCTTGGACGACCTGCTGAACCGCCGCGTCGTGGGGAAGGTGGCGCTCCTCCCCTAGGGGCGTTCCCTAGGCGGCCGAGGCGTGCTCCGACTCGGACGCGTCGCCGCGCACCACGATGACGGGCAGCGGCCTGCGGGCCGGGGCGTCGGCCGTCCGGCGGAGGTAGCGGCGCTCCTCCGGGGTCGTCCCGCCCCAGATGCCGTCGGGCTCACCGACCTTCAGCGCCCACGCGAGGCACTCGGCCTTCACCGGGCAGTTCGCGCAGATCGCCTTGGCGGCGTCCTCCTGCGCCTGGAGCACCGGCGCGGAGTAGCCGATCGGGAAGAAGAGGTCGGGGTCGGCCCCGCGGCAGATGGCGTGGTCGGTCCAGTGCTCTTCGTTCTCGTTGTTCTCGTTGACGTGCATTGGCTTCTCCCTGCGCCGCGACGAGACCACCGTGCGGTTCTCCTCGGCGGGGGTGGTCTCCACTCAACGTAGTACTACGACCCGTAGTACTACAAGACATACGTGAACGTTGCAACTTAGCGTCCGGATAACCTGTGAGGTGTGCAGCGTGATCAAGAAGTGACCTTCCGCGAGGCAACGGTGGCCGATCTTCCGCAGATCGTCCGGCTCCTCGCCGACGATCCCCTCGGATCGACCCGCGAAACACTGGGGGAGGAGATCCCGGAGGCCTACTTCACCGCCTTCGCCGCGATCGAGAAGGACCCCAACAACGCCGTGATCGTCGCGGAGTCCGGGGGCGAGCTCGCCGGCACCCTCCAGCTCACCTTCATCCCCGGCCTCACCTACACCGGCGGCGAGCGCGCCCAGATCGAGGGCGTCCGCATCGCCGCCGAGCAGCGCGGCCGCGGGGTGGGCCAGCTCATGATCACCTGGGCCATCGACCAGGCCCGCGCCCGCGGCTGCCGCGTCGTCCAGCTCACCACCGACCGCCAGCGCCCCGACGCCATCCGCTTCTACCAGAAGATCGGCTTCCGCCCCTCCCACATGGGCATGAAGTACCACCTCACCGACAAGTAATGCCCCACGCCCGCCTTCCGGTCAGGCGGCGGGGAGGGAGAGGTGGCGGGGGTTGGCGACTGTGAGTTTGTCCACGATCGAATCCCGTACCGCTTGAGTCACCTCGTCCATGCGGGTGTCCAGTGTTCCTTCGCGGATCGCCTCGGCCAGGTCTCTGTCGGACTCGCAGTTCAGGTTGCGCAGGCGCTTCTCGTGGGCGGCCTTGTGGGTCTCGCCCAGGAGGAGTTCTCGGCGGGCTATCGCCAGGGCCGCGACGGCAACTCGGGCGTGGAAGCGTAGGCGGTCGTCGGGTTGGTCTGCCTGGAGCAGGAAGGCGCCCACCGCGTCGATGAGGGCTTGCGCGTTGGGACGGTCGTGTGGGGGCACGTCACTCGGCTGGGCCGTTTCCAAGGGGTCTTGGACGGTCGTGGGTTCCGTTAGGCCCAAGGCCAGAAGCAGGTCGTGTTCTTGTTCGCAGACCTTGCGGCCTAGTACGGCGTACTCGATGGACGGGTCCGAGCCGTTCAGGTAGCGCTCGGCCTGGTGGCGGCACAGGATCGTCCAGCGGAGGGTGCCGTAGACCTCCCACCAGTGGAGTTCCTCAAGGGTGGGCGGGATGCCGCCGGCGGAGGCGTAGCCCTCTAGAAGGTCGTCGCGCGAGCCGAAGCCGCCGGCCGGGTGCGGGGAGTTGAAGCGCCAGGCTTTGGTGCAGAGCCAGCCCAGGTCTTCGGCCGGGTCGCCCAGGTGGGTCAGTTCCCAGTCGAGGACGCCGCGCACGCCCGCTTCGTCGATCATCAGGTTGCCGTTGCGGAAGTCGCCGTGGACGACCGCCCGGCGGCCGGAGGCCGGAGGCCGGTTGTCGTTCAGCCAGCGGAGCGCCAGTTCGACGGCTGGGCGGGGCTCGAAGTTCGCGTAGTGCTCGGTGAGGGCGTCCAGCGGATCGAGGTCGGGGAGGTCGGGGACGGGGGCCATCG
>NZ_SMJW01000112.1 GCF_004348335.1 Actinomadura bangladeshensis
GGAAGATCTCGGCCGATGGGGCGCGGGGGCTGGTCGACGCGGTGGGGAACGACCTGCGGGAGCTGGCGGCGGCGTGCAGCCAGCTGGTCGCGGACACCGGGGGGAAGGTCGACGATGCCGCCGTCGCCCGGTACTACCGGGGGCGCGCGGAGGTCAGCGGGTTCACGGTGGCGGACAAGGCCATCGAGGGGCAGCTCGCCGAGGCGCTGGAGCAGCTGCGGTGGGCGCTCGCCACCGGGGTCGCGCCGGTGCTGATCGTCAGCGCGCTCGCGCAGGGCGTGCGGGGGCTGGCGAAGGTCGGCGGGGCGCCGAGGGGTGCGCGGGGTGCGGCGCTGGCGAAGGAGCTGGGCATGCCGCCGTGGAAGATCGACCGAGTGCAGAAGCAGCTGCGGGGCTGGTCCGGGGACGGGGTCGCGCGAGCGCTCGCTGCCGTCGCCGAGGCGGACGAGGCGGTCAAGGGCGGCGCCGCCGATCCCGCCTACGCGCTGGAGAAGACGGTGGCCACCATCGTCGCCGCCCGGAACTGACCCCGCCCCCAGTGGGGTTTCATTGTTCGGCTTTTTTCTTTAGGCCGTGGGCTTCCATTGTTACGTAGCGGCGGGTCAGGCGGCCTGTGATCAGGGAGATCAGGCCGGCCAGCGGGCCTTTTTGGTCGAGGGTCAGGTGAACGGTTACGCCGCTTTCGGTGGGGGTCATCGCGTGGACGGCGGTGGTGGTCACGCCGGGGGAGCGGGATTCCCAGGTGAAGGACTCGTTCTCTTTGAGGTCGGTGACCGTCCAGGTGGCGGCGGGGATCTTCGGCTGGTGGACGCGGGATCGGCTGGACAGGGCGAACGGCTTGTCGAGGAGTTCGACGCGGTCGATCGAGTCCGTCATGTCGGGCCAGCCTTCGACGTCCGTCAGGAGGTTCCAGACGGTTTCGGGGGCGGCGTCGATGTCGACGGAGATCTCGAAGTGCACGGCGTGCTCCTCACGGCGGTGCGGACGGCGGTCAGCAGATCGGTGACCGGGGGGTCGTCGCCACGGCCCGGCAAGTGCAGAGCGTAGTAGGGAACGGCCGGAAGATCGATGATCTCGCGTGCGGTCATGCCGGGCGGGGGAGGCGCGCAGCCGTTCACGACGGCCAGGCCGATGCGCAGGGACGCGAAGTGCAGCATCAGCGGCCAGCCCTCGGCCTCGACCGCGAGGGACCAGGGCACCCCGGCGGCGCGCAGCGCGCGTTCGAGGGTGATGCGGTGCGGGCCGGTCGGGGGCGGGACGATCAGGGCGGTGTCCGCGAGGTCGGTGAGCGCGAGGCGCGGTTTCGCCACCAGGGGGTGGTCGTCCGGCATGACGAGGGTCTGCGGGTAGGAGGCGAGGAGTTCGGTCTCCACGTCGGCCGGCAGGACGTCCAGGACGGCGACGCCGACGTCGGCGCGGCCGGTGCGGACGGCGGTGAGGGTGCGGGCGCGGTCGCCGTTGATCAGCCGGACGCCGGGGTGGACGGCGCCGCCGAGCAGGTACAGGTAGGCGCCCTCCCCGGCGGCGAGGACGGGGACGCGGGACGCGGCGGCGCCGCCGACCTCCGCGAGGAACGTCGTCATGCGGGCGTCGAGGTCGCGGGCGAACCGGGCGGCCCGCTCGCCGGCGGGGGTGAGGGCCAGGCGGCGCCCCTGCCTGGTGTAGAGGGGGCGGCCGAGGGTTTCGGAGAGTTTCCGCACCTTGACGTGGAGGGCGGGCTGCGAGATGTGCAGTTCGGCGGCGGCGCGGGTGAAGTTCAGGTGGTCGGCGAAGACGGCGAACGAGGCGAGCGCGTCCGTGGACAGGCGGCTCAGGTCCATAGGCAGGAACTATAGCGGTGCCCATTGTTGATAGTTCTGCTCTAGCGGTGGACGTCCGAGAGTTGAGGCATGGACATCGAACCTCGGCTCGGCATTGACTTCGGCCGCGTCATCCACGGTGGCCTGCTGGCGCCTGGTGACAACGACACCGTGTTCCTGGACGGGAGCTTTGAGGAGGCCCTCGCATCGCCCGCTACCGAAGGCGTCTACGACGTGCTGCCGGGGCTCGTCGAAGCCTTCGAAGGGCGCGCCTGGATCATTTCCAAGTGCGGCGACCGCATACGGAGAAGGACGCTGGCATGGCTCGGCCATCACGACTTCTACGCCAGGACGGGACTGCCCGAAGAGAACGTCCGGTTCTGCCGGAAGCGGGCGGAGAAGGCGGGGCACTGCGCGGAACTCGGCATCACGCACATGATCGATGACCGGCTGGACGTGCACCGGGCCATCCGGGAGATCGTCCCCTACCGGTACCTGTTCGGGCCGGTGAAGGGGCCCGAATGGGTGCGGCACCTGCCCGACTGGCGGGCCGCGGAGATCATTCGCGCAGATATTCCGGCGGGACGGAGGCGGCCAGCCACACCCCGTTCGCGCTGACCCGGAACGCATGCCCGTCGGCGGCCATCCGCCCGGACTCGACCGTGAGGACGACCGGCCGGCCGCGGCGGGCGCCGACGCGCTGGGCCGTCTCGCGGTCGGGGGAGAGATGGACGTCGTGCCGCCCCATCGGCAGCAGCCCCTCGCGCAGGATGGCGTCCACGGAATGCCGGACGGTGCCGTGGTACAGGAACTCCGGCGGCTCCACCGGCGGCAGGTCGAGTTCGACCGGGACCGAATGGCCCTGGACGGCCCGTATCCGGTCCCCGTCCATTTCGTAGCGCTTCTTGTCGTTGACGTCGACCACGTGCTCCAGTTCGGAGCGGGTCAACGCGAAGCCGTGCCGCGACGCGGCGGCGAGCAGGTCGGCGACGTCCGCCCAGCCCTCCGGCGAGAGGGCGAGGCCGATCCGCTCGGGGCGGTGCCGCAGGTGCTTGGCGAGATACTTCGAGATCTTCACCGCGCGGCGTTCGTCCATGGGCGGGCTCCGGACATGCGTCGGGGCCGGCGCGCCGGCCGGCCCCGGGCGTGCGGCGCTTATCCGGCCTGCAGGGCGGCGGCCTGCTTGGCGATCGCCGACTTGCGGTTGGCGGCCTGGTTCTTGTGGATGACGCCCTTGCTGACGGCCTTGTCCAGCTTGCGGGCGGCGGTGCGCTGCGCGGCGACGGCGTCGTCCACGTTGCCGGCCTCGGCGGCCTCACGGAACTTGCGGATCGCCGTCTTCAGCTCCGACTTGACGGCCTTGTTGCGCAGCCGGGCCTTCTCGTTCTGCTTGTTGCGCTTGATCTGGGACTTGATGTTAGCCACGTCGTAGTGCCTCAGCTTGGTCGCGATCCACGCCTGCTCACCGGCAGGCTCCAACGGAATGTCTGAACGGGGGCGGGACGGTGCCCCCGGGGCACGACGCTACGCCACACGCAGTCGCACAGCCTACCAATCAGCGGGGCCCGCCCCAAACCGGGCCGTGCACGGAGCACCGCGCACGGCATGGGACTATGGAAGCACACATATCCATGCCCACCAGTGAGTTTTGCGAACGGACCCCGGTGCCAGCGCCTCAGCCCGACAAGACCGATCCCGCGATCATCCGCAACTTCTGCATCATCGCGCACATCGACCATGGCAAGTCGACCCTCGCGGACCGGATGCTGCAGCTGACGGGTGTGGTCGAGGAGCGCCAGATGCGCGCCCAGTACCTCGACCGCATGGACATCGAGCGCGAGCGCGGCATCACGATCAAGAGCCAGGCCGTCCGGCTGCCCTGGACGTCCGGCGGCGCCGACCACGTCCTCAACCTGATCGACACCCCCGGGCACGTCGACTTCTCCTATGAGGTGTCGCGGTCGCTGGCGGCGTGCGAGGGCGCGGTCCTGCTGGTGGACGCCGCGCAGGGCATCGAGGCGCAGACGCTGGCGAACCTGTACCTGGCGCTCGAGGCCGACCTGCACCTCATCCCGGTGCTGAACAAGATCGACCTGCCGGCGGCGCAGCCGGACAAGTACGCCGAGGAGCTGGCCGGGATCATCGGCTGCGAGCCGTCGGACGTGCTGCGCGTGTCGGGCAAGACCGGCGAGGGCGTCCGCGAGCTGCTCGACAAGATCGTCGCCGAGGTGCCGGCGCCGGTCGGCGACCCGGACGGCCCGGCCCGCGCGCTGATCTTCGACTCGGTGTACGACACCTACCGGGGCGTCGTCACCTATGTCCGGATCATCGACGGCCGCCTGTCCCGCCGCGAGAAGAGCCTGATGATGTCGACCGGGGCCGCGCACGAGACCCTGGAGGTCGGCGTGATCGCTCCGGAGCCGAAGCCCGTGCAGGGCCTCGGCGTCGGCGAGGTCGGGTACCTGATCACCGGGGTGAAGGACGTCCGGCAGGCGCGGGTCGGCGACACCGTGACCGGCGCGTCCCGGCCGGCCGGCGAGGCGCTCGGCGGCTACCGCGACCCGAAGCCGATGGTGTTCTCCGGCCTGTACCCGGTGGACGGCGACCAGTACCCGGAGCTTCGGGACGCGCTCGACAAGCTGCGGCTGAACGACGCCGCGCTGGTCTACGAGCCGGAGACGTCGGCGGCGCTCGGGTTCGGGTTCCGCTGCGGGTTCCTCGGCCTGCTGCACATGGAGATCGTCCGCGAGCGGCTGGAGCGCGAGTTCAACCTCTCGCTGATCTCCACCGCCCCGAACGTCGTGTACCGGGTCGTCATGGAGGACGGGACGGAGCACACCGTCACCAACCCCAGCGAGTTCCCCGAGGGCAAGATCGGCACCGTGTACGAGCCGGTGGTGAAGGCGACGCTGCTGTCGCCGTCCGAGCACATCGGCGCGATCATGGAGCTGTGCCAGGGCCGCCGCGGCGTGCTGCTCGGCATGGACTACCTCTCCGAGGACCGCGTCGAGATCCGCTACACGCTCCCGCTCGCCGAGATCATCTTCGACTTCTTCGACCAGCTGAAGTCGCGGACCCGCGGGTACGCGTCGCTCGACTACGAGCCCAGCGGCGAGCAGGAGTCCGACCTCGTGAAGGTCGACATCCTGCTGCAGGGCGAGTCGGTGGACGCGTTCAGCCAGATCGTGCACAAGGACAAGTCCCGCGAGTACGGGCTGATGATGACGTCCAAGCTGAAGGAGCTCATCCCGAGGCAGCAGTACGAGGTGCCGATCCAGGCCGCGATCGGCGCCCGCATCATCGCCCGGGAGAACATCCGCGCCATCCGCAAGGACGTCCTCGCCAAGTGCTACGGCGGCGACATCTCCCGCAAGCGCAAGCTGCTGGAGAAGCAGAAGGAGGGCAAGAAGCGGATGAAGACCATCGGCCGGGTGGACGTCCCGCAGGAGGCCTTCGTCGCCGCCCTCTCCACCGGTGGCGGCGGCGACGCCGACAAGGGCAAGAAGTAGTCCTCCTGGGAGACCGCTACTTGAGGATGGGCCACGCCACCACGGCGGGGACGCGACGGAACTCGCCGCGGTTGGCGGCCCGTCCCGCGTAGACGAGGAAGAACATGACGGCGGCCGTGAACAGCAGCGGCACCCAGACGAGGACCTCGACGGCCAGCGACAGCAGGCCGAACACGAACCACACGGCGATCGCCGCGATGCCCATGTTGAGGCCCTGCGCGGCGTGCCGGCGGACGAACGGCGACCCCGCCTTGCCGAAGTAGACGATGGCCGGTGCGACCGCGCCGACGAGGAACTGCCCCACGTACGCCATCAGCGACCACGTCCGGTCGTCGTCGCTGACGGGCCCGTAGTGGCCGGGCATCTGGGAGGTGCCCCCGCCCTGCTGCTGGGGCTGCTGGGGCTGCTGGGGCTGCTGCCAGGCCGCCTCGGGCTGCTGCTGGGGTTGCTGCCACATGTTCCCGGGCTGCTGCCACGGGGACTGCTGCTGCGGCTGCGCCTGCCATCCAGGCTGCTGCCCTTGGCCGGGCGGCGGGGGAGGCCCGTAGGCCATGGCGGACGTCCTCTCCTCTAGTTCGCTGCGCGTTCGCCGTGCGAGCTATTGCGCGAAGTGTACGACTCCTTCGACGCGCGAGAAGTTCGGACGGGTTCCGTCGATCCGCCCGGCCCGTGGCCGTTTCGCGCCACGGGCGGCCGCAGACGGGTCAGGGCCGCCAGATGACGGCGGACGGGCTCGCCTGCGTGAGCGTGACCGAGCCCGTCCAGGCGATGGACGACGGCTGCGGCAGGTACGACTCGTCCAGGAAGAACCCCCGGTTGACGGACGTGACCGTGGCCGGCGCGCCGTTGTCCCCGAACCCGGTCGGACGGCGAAGCGCCTCGATGCCCGCGATGTCGGAGACCTCCGTCCCCCGCGGCAGTTCGACGGTGGTGGCGACGGCGCCGTCACGGTCGATCGACCAGGTCGGCTCGCCGTGGTCGGACCAGTACAGCGTCGACGGGTCGTCCTTCAGCCTGACCCCGAGCGCCACGCCCGGCACCGATCCCCAGCCGGCGGACGCCGCACCCGTGGTCTTGGCGAACTCCACGAACAGGTAGGACCGCTGGTCGCCGACCTCCCGTGTCGCCGGGTCGGACGGGCTCTCGATCTTCCCCTCCCGGACCATCTCCTGGGCCGCGACCCGGTACGTCCACGGCTCGCGGTCCATGACGATCTCGCGGGCGCGCCCGTCCGGGCGGGTCGCGGAGGCGTCCAGGAGGAAGCGCAGCGGCGGGTCCGGGGAGATCACGTCGCACATGTTGTTGTTGGACGTGCAGGTCTGCAGCACCGGATGGTCGCCCTCGTACCGCCCGGTGAACGTGAGCGTCAGGTGCAGGGGCGCCTGGTAGACGGCGGTTCCGGCCACCCGGTTCCCGGAGCCGTCCACCTCGACGCGGTAGACCCATTCGATGTCGGTGGTGCGGCCCCAGCGGGCCATGAGCGCGGGCGTGTCGGTGCCGCCGTCCTCGTTGCTCCACACGAGCGAGTACTCGATGACGCGGTGCCCCGGCGTGGCGGCCGCCCGCGTCTCATGCCAGGCCACCAGCGGGGTGTCGGTGGCGGCGTTCTGGTAAGGGTCGCCGAAGGGCCAGCTCGTCCGGCCGACGACGATCGGCGCGTGCCGCAGCGCGACCGCGTCCGACACCCGGACCCCGGCGTCCCGGAGCGTGACGCTGCGGGCGGCCGCCGCGCTGCCCTTCGCGAAGCGCAGCGTCACCTTGTGGCGCCCCTTCCCGACATGTCCGAGACCGAGGGTCCGGGGGATCGGGTCGGACGAGGGGACGACGAGGTCGGTCACATGGCGTCCGTCCACCGCGATCGCCACGACCGCGGACTCGGCGCCCTTGCGCACCCACGAGACACCGGGCGCGGACGCGGAGAAGGAGATCACGGCCTCCCCGCCGCGGCCGGCGGTGAACGGGAACGACCTGGCGGGACCGCCGCGCTCGACGGTGATCGGGCCCGCGGCGGCGTGGGCGGGGACCGCGGTGAGGGCGAGGGGAGCGCCGGCGAGGGCGGCGCCGGTCACGGCGAGCACGGCATGGCGCGCACGGCTTCTCATGATCGGGGAACCTACGGCCGCCGGATCGCGTTCGGGTGACGGTGCGATAGCCCGTGGGCGTCGGCTTCGTGAGCGTCAGGCGCGGCTGCGGTGCAAGGTGCGGAGCGCGGCGAGCGCGGCCGGCGGCTGCAGCGACACGGCCGTGAACGGCTCCGCGTCGCCCGGCCGGTCGGGCCCGTAGAGCGTGAGGCCCGAGTCCGCCAGCCGGACCGTGCGGCCCCGCCGCACCACCTCGTGCCCCAGTTCCCGCAGCAGGGCGACCACGTCGCCGGCGGGCTCGTCGAGCAGGTCGACGCCGTCGAGGCGGAACCGCATCTCCGGGTTGCCGCTCCAGCCGGGCGAGCGCGTCCCGCAGATCTCGGCGAGCCGCTCCACGCCGTCCTCGCCCCGGTCGGTGGACAGGGCCAGCGACCCGCGCCCCACCCGCACGCTGCGGTGGTCGGCCCACCCGCACAGCAGCGACGCCTTCGGCGGGCGGGTGCCGCAGCGCTCGGCGACCGCGGCGAGCGTCGTCCAGGCGTCGGGGGCCTGCGTGGAGAACAGCAGGCTCGCGTCCGGCAGCAGCGCCCCGCGGCCGGGGTCCAGCGTGATCACGAACGGCGCGACGCGGCCGGGGAACCGCGCGGGATCGGCCTCCCGCAGCGTGACGAGGCCCTCCCAGGCGACCGGCTCGTCCACCGCGAACCAGGTGATCACGGCCTCGACGCCGAGGGTGCGGAACGTGGCGTCGGTCAGCCGCTCGGCGACCGCCTCCCGCAGCCCCTCGGCCGTCTCGGCCAGCCTGCGGTGCCACCACGGCGGCTCGGGGTCGGCGCGCCCGCCCGTCGACCAGCGGGTCCCCGCGCCGGGGAAGTCCGCGCGCTTCTCGCCGCCCGCGCCGTCGACCACCACGCAGTGCCAGCCGTCCGGCTCGCCCAGCAGCAGCACCCGCGCAGGTGCGCGTCCCCGCTCCGTCCCGCCCTCGTCCACCATCACGACGACACTATCCGCCCAAGAGGGTCGGCACGCTCCATTCCGGCCGTCCGGCGGCCGGTTTCCGGACGACACGGCGGGGGTTGCTCGACCTCGGCGCTCAGGTCGGTACGGTCGGAGGCAGCGGCCAGACGGTCCCGACCCGACCTCCCGGAGGTAGCGTGACCCACCCCGAGCAGGTTCTGCGTTCCGCGAAGGAGCGGGAGACGGTGAACGGCGCCGTCCGCGCGCTGCGCTCCGCCGCCCCCGACGGCTGGGAGCGGCTGGACTTCGAGTTCCGCGCGACCGTCGGCATCGACAGCGCCTCGTTCGAGGTCGAGGACGCCGGCGGCGGCCGCCGCACCGCCATCCCGCCGGGGCAGGCCATCGGCCGGATGGACGAACTGCGCCGCGTCATGTACCGCGCCGGCAAGGGCGCCTGGTTCACCGCGCGCCTGCAGATCGAGCGCTCGGGCCGGTTCAGCGCCGAGTTCGACTACGACGGGGAACCGGACTTCACCCCGCCCCTCACCCCGTCCGCCTACGCCCTCGACCTCGACCGCTTCCCCCGCACGGACGCCCACATCCCCGACTGGCTCCGCGCGAAGCTCGACGAGGCCTGAACCGCCGGCGGGAGGCCGCGGCGGGCCCGAGCAGGCGGCCGGGCGGGGCAGACTGGAACGGTGCCCTCGACTCTTCCCGACGGAGACCCCGTACCGGCCGACGGCGCGCTCCCCGGCAGCGCGCTGACCGGTCTGGGGGACCGCCCCTTCGCCTTCTACGTCCACGTGCCCTTCTGCGTGACGCGGTGCGGCTACTGCGACTTCAACACCTACACGGCGACGGAACTGGGCCCTGGCGCGAGCCGCGACACCTACGCCGACACCGCGATCAGCGAGGTCCGCATGGCGCGGCGCGTCCTGGGGGACGCCGACCTCCCGGTGGACACGGTCTTCGTCGGCGGCGGCACCCCGACGCTCCTCCCGCCGGACGATCTGGGCCGTGTGCTGGCCGCCATCGACACCGAGTTCGGGCTCGCCGAGGGCGCGGAGGTCACCACCGAGGCGAACCCCGAGTCCGTGGACGAGTCCTACGTGGCCAAGCTCCGCGAGGCCGGGTTCACCCGGATCTCGTACGGCATGCAGAGCGCGCGCGAGCACGTCCTGGCCGTCCTGGAGCGCACGCACACGCCCGGACGCGTCCCGCAGGTCGTCGACTGGACGCGCAAGGCGGGCTTCGAGCACATCAACCTCGACCTGATCTACGGCACGCCAGGCGAATCCGACGACGACTGGAGGGCCTCCCTGGAGGCGGCCCTGGCCTGCGAACCCGACCACGTCTCGGCCTACGCGCTCATCGTCGAGGAGGGCACCCGCCTGGCCGCCCAGGTGCGGCGCGGCGAACTCACGGCCCCCGACGACGACGCCATGGCCGACCGCTACCTCATCGCCGACGAGATGCTCGGCGCCCACGGCCTGCGCTGGTACGAGATCTCCAACTGGGCCGCCGACCCGTCCGCCGCCTGCCGCCACAACATGCTCTATTGGACGGGCGCCGACTGGTGGGGCGTCGGCCCCGGCGCGCACAGCCACGTCGGCGGGACCCGCTGGTGGAACGTCAAGCACCCCGCCGCCTACGCCTCCCGCCTGGCCGAGGGCACCACACCCGCCCACGCCAGGGAGATCCTGACCGGCGAAGACCGCCACATCGAGCGCATCATGCTCGAACTGCGCCTCTCCCAGGGCTGCCCCACCGACCTCCTGGACGACAAGCCCGTCCGCAGGGCGATGGACGAGGGCCTACTGGAACCGACCCCCTACGACGAGGGCCGGGCCGTCCTGACCCTCAAGGGCCGCCTCCTGGCCGACGCCTTGATCCGCGACCTGACCTAGACCGTGACGAAGTCGATCAGTTCTTCCACGCGGCCCAGGAGGGCGGGTTCCAGGTCGGTGTAGGTGTTCACCGAGTTCAGGATCCGTTTCCAGGCGGCGCCGGTGTTGCCGCCCCAGCCGAGTTCGGCGATGACGCCCTCCTTCCAGGGGACGCCGCGCGGGATGCGGGGCCAGGCGCGGATGCCGACGGCGGCGGGTTTGACCGCCTCCCAGATGTCGATGAACGGGTGACCGGTGACGAGGACGTGCGGCGACGACACCTGGGCGGCGATCCGGGACTCCTTGGAGCCCTCCACCAGGTGGTCGACGAGGACGCCGAGGCGGCGGTCCTCGTCCGGGCCGAACTCCTCGACGATGGCGGGCAGGTCGTCGACGCCTTCGAGGTACTCCACGACGACGCCCTCCACCCGCAGGTCGTGGCCCCAGATCTTCTCGACCAGCTCGGCGTCGTGGAGGCCCTCCACGTAGATGCGGCTCTCCTTGGCCACCTGGGCGCGCAGGCCTCGGACGGCGATGGAGCCGGACGCCGACCGCACCGGCCCCGCCTGCTCGGCGGCGGGCCTGACCAGCGTGACAGGCTTGCCGTCGATCAGGAAGCCGGCCTTGGCGAGCGGGAAGACGCGGCGCTTGCCGAACCGGTCCTCCAGGGTGACGCCGAACTTGTCGCAGCCGACCACGGCACCGCAGAAGCCGCTGTCGGGGTCCTCCGCGACCAGCCCGGGTTCGGCCGGGATCTCGGGGATCCGGCCCTTGCGGGGCCTGCGCCAGTCGCCGGCGAGCACGTCGTTTCCGTAGTTCTTACTGCGCACGGGTCCGCACATTAACCCGGCGGGGCGGCCGGACGGCGTCGCCCCTCGTCCCCCGGCGTGGCGCCCGCGCCGGATATGGATAGGATCACGCAGCCGTACGGGGAGTGCGCGGACACGCCGATCAGCCTCCCGGGGCCGTACACTTGGCACTCAGGAGTAAGGAGTGCCAGCGGCGGGAGGCCGGCCGGACGAGGGAGGTGACGCCGTGCTGGACGACCGGAAACTCGCGGTCCTGCGCGCCATCGTCGAGGACTTCGTCTCCACCAACGAGCCGGTGGGGTCGAAGGCCCTCGCGGACCGGCACAACCTCGGGGTGTCGCCGGCGACCATCCGCAACGACATGGCGGTGCTGGAGGAGCAGGGCTACATCGCCCAGCCGCACACCAGCGCCGGGCGCGTCCCGACCGACAAGGGCTACCGGCTGTTCGTCGACCGGCTGTCGACGATCAAGCCGCTGTCGGTCGCCGAGCGGCGCGCGATCGAGACGTTCCTGTCCGGCGCCTACGACCTCGACGACGTCGTCGGCCGCACGGTGCGGCTGCTCGCGCAGCTCACCCGGCAGGTCGCGGTCGTGCAGTACCCGTCGCTGACGCGCTCGTCGGTGCGGCACGTCGAGCTGGTCCCGGTCGCCGAGGGGCGGCTGCTGCTCGTGCTGATCACCAACACGGGCCGGGTGGAGCAGCGGGTCATCGAGACGCCCGGCGCCATCTCCGAGGAATCGATCGGGCACCTGCGGGCGTTGCTCAACACATGCTTGGACGGGCTCGGCCTCGGCGAGGTGCCGACCGCCGTCGCGGACCTGCCGGACAAGGTGGGGCCGGACGACCGGCCGGTCGCGGCGGCCGTGCTGTCGGTCCTGCTGGAGACGCTCGTCGAGAACCACGAGGAGAAGATCGTTTTCGCCGGCGCGGCCAACCTGGCCGCGGTGGACTTCTCGCAGAGCCTGCGGGAGGTGCTGGTGGCCCTTGAGGAACAGGTCGTCCTCATGCGGCTGCTCGGCGAGACCGGGGACTCCTCTACAGTTACGGTGCGGATCGGCACCGAGAACCCCGACCTGGGCCTCAGGTCGACCTCGGTCGTCGCCGCGGACTACGGGGTGGGCGACCTCACCTTGGCCCGGCTTGGAGTGCTCGGGCCTACACGCATGGATTACCCCAGCACGATGGGAGCGGTACGGGCAGTGGCACGCTACGTGGGACAGATCCTGGCGGGGTCGTGAAAGTGGCGAACGACTACTACGCGACCCTGGGCGTCCGGCGCGACGCCAGCGCCGACGAGGTGAAGAAGGCCTACCGCCGGCTCGCGCGCGAGCTCCACCCGGACGTCAACCCGGATCCGGAGACCCAGGAGAAGTTCAAGGAGATCACCCAGGCGTACGAGGTGCTCTCCGACCCCAAGAAGCGGGAGATGTACGACCTCGGCGCGGACCCGTTCGCGTCCGGGGGCGGTGCGGGCGCCGGCGGGTTCGGCGGCGCCGGGTTCCCGTTCAGCGACATCATGGACGCCTTCTTCGGGACGGCGACCTCGCGCGGCCCGCGGTCGCGGGCGCGGCGCGGCCGGAACGCGACGCTGCGGGTCGAGCTCGACCTCGGCGAGACCGCGTTCGGCACGACCCGCGAGCTGTCCATCGACACCGCGGTCGCCTGCGCCGCCTGCGAGGGGTCGGGCTGCGCGCCCGGCACCCACCCGGAGACGTGCGAGACGTGCCACGGGCGGGGCGAGGTGCAGCAGGTGCAGCGCTCGTTCCTCGGCCAGGTCATGACGGCGCGCGCGTGCCCGGCGTGCGGCGGGTTCGGGTCGGTGATCCGCAACCCGTGCACCGAGTGCTCCGGCGACGGCCGGGTCCGCACCCGGCGCACCGTCAAGGTCAAGATCCCGGCCGGGGTGGAGAACGGCATCCACATCCAGCTCGCCGGCGAGGGCGAGGTCGGCCCCGGCGGCGGCCCGCCCGGCGACCTGTTCCTGGAGATCGTGGAGAAGCCGCACCCGATCTTCGAGCGGGAGGGCGACGACCTGCACTGCACGGTCGAGATCCCGATGACCGCGGCGGCGCTCGGCACCAGCGTCACGATCGAGACGCTGGACGCGGCCGAGAGCGTCGACATCAAGCCGGGCACGCAGTCCGGGCAGGTCATCACGCTCTACAACCGGGGCGTCCGGCACCTCAACGAGAGCGGCCGCGGCGACCTGATGATCCACGTGAACGTGGAGACGCCGAACCGGCTGGACGAGGAGCAGGAGGAGCTGCTGCGCCGCCTCGCGGCCCTGCGCGGCGAGGAGCGCCCGCCCGGCAAGTTCGCCCCCGGGCAGCGCAACGGCATGTTCTCCCGCATCAAGGACGTCTTCAACCAGCACTGAAGCGCCGTGGCGGCGGCCTACCGGGAAGGCCGCCGCGGCGACGACGAGTACGGGGATTGTGGAGGCCGCCCGTGAGCCCGCCGGTGTTCCTGGCCGAGGCGGACGTGCTGGAGCAGGACGTGGTCGTCCTGGACGGGCCCGAGGGCCGGCACGCGGCGGCCGTGCGGCGGCTGCGGCCCGGTGAGCGCGTCGACCTGACCGACGGCGCGGGGCTGCTGGCCGAGTGCGTCGTCACGGCCGCCGACCGCGCGTCCCTCACGCTGGAGGTCGGGGCCCGGCACCGGGAGCCGCCGCCGGCGCCGCGCCTCGTGGTCGTCCAGGCGCTGCCGAAGGGCGACCGGGGCGAGCTCGCCGTCGAGACCATGACCGAGGTCGGCGTGGACGTGATCGTCCCGTGGGCCGCGGACCGCTGCGTCACTCGCTGGCGCCCGGAGCGCCGCGACAAGGCCCTCGGACGCTGGCGGACGACCGCCAGGGAGGCCGCCAAGCAGGCGCGCCGGAGCAGGCTGCCCGAGGTGCCCGACCTGGCGTCCACCGACGACGTCGCGGCGCGGCTCGGCGCCGCGTCCCTGGCCCTGGTCCTGCACGAGGAGGCGGAGGCGCCGCTGAGCGCCGTGGAGCCGCCCGCGGACGGCGACATCGTGCTCGTCGTCGGCCCCGAGGGCGGGATCACCGGCGCGGAGCTGGCCCGGTTCGCCGCGGCCGGCGGGCGTCCGACCCGGCTCGGTCCGACCGTCCTGCGCACGTCGACGGCCGGGGTGGCGGCGGCCGGTGTGCTGCTGGCCGCCACCGGCCGCTGGTAGCGCCCGTCAGGGCGCGGTTCCGGCGCCCTGCTCGGCCGTGTTCACCGACTCGCTCGTCGGCGTCTGCGAGGGCGTGTCGGAGGGCTTCGCCGAGGTCGGCGGGTTGGTCGGCGTCGCGGGCGGCGCGGAGGTCGGCGCCGTGGTCGGCGTCTGGCTCGGGCACGGCGTGGTCGCCGGGGTCGGGGTCGCGGTGGTGCCGGGCGAGGCCGAGGTGGCGCCCGGCTGCGGGATGCTGCAGGACGACAGGCCGGGCGGGGAACTGGGGCTCGCGGTCGAGGACGGCGACGGCGACCCGGACGCGCTGGCCCCCGGCGACGACGGGTCGGGGAACTCCGGGTTCCCCTGGGCGTGGGCGCGGTCGCCGTCGGTGTTGCTCTGCCCGGTGTCGGACGGGCCGTTGTTCCCGACGGTCTGCTGGATGAGGCTCATGGTCTGCGGCGCCGTCACGCCGAGCGCGGCGATCAGCACGGCGGCGGCCACGGCGAGGACGGGCCGCGCCCAGCCGACGGTGAACCGGTCCAACCCGAACCGGGCGGGGCCGAAGAACCGTCCGAGACCGAGCCGGCGGCTCTGGCCGTCGGCTATCCGGGCCCGGATGCGCTCCAGGCCGTCGCCCGCGGGGTTGACCGAGTCCGCCTCCGCGTGCAGGGCGCGGCGGAGGATCTCGCCGTGCTCGTCGTGGGGGTCGGTGGTCATGAGAACTGCTCCAGGACGTTGCGTAGCGCGGTCATTCCGCGCGCCGTATGGCTCTTCACGGCACCGCGGGAGATGCCCATCGCGCCGGCGATCTCCGCTTCGGAGAGATCGGCGTAGTAGCGCAGGACGAGTGCCTCCCGCTGGCGGGCGGGAAGCCGGGACAGCGCGTCGATGACGGCCGAGCGCTCCAGCTCCCCGATGGCCCCGGCCTCCGCGCTCGGCGCGTCGGGCAGGCCCTTCGGGGCGTACTTCTCGACGACGGCGCGGTGCCGGAGCACCGATCGCGACCGGTTCACCACGGACTGGCGCAGGTACGACAGGGCCTTGTCGGGGTCGCGCAGGCGGCGCCATCCGCCGTGCATCGCGACGAAGGCGTCCTGGACGACCTCTTCGGCCGTCCCGGCGTCCCGCACGAGCATGGCCGCCAGGCGGACGAGCGAGCGGTAGTTGGCGCTGTAGAGCGCCGTCACCGCCTGGTCGGCGTCCCAGGCGACGGCCACCGCCCCCGCCGCGCCCCTGGCCACGAGGGTCTCGGTCACGTCAGTTCGACGCGCGCCCTCGTCGCCCGGTTTACGAAGGGGCATGTCCTGGTCTGCCTCGGTCACCTGTCCGCCGCCTCTGCCGGCCCCGGCCGTCCATTCGGACGGGCGCCCTCGGAGCGGCATGAATTCGGCGCTCCCGCCCGGCCGATGGCACGCCGCGGCGCGGTGCGGACCGGGGGGTCGCCTTGAGTTGACAACCATAACCAGTGACCGCCCGCGATGGTGACGGCAACCGAAGGTTGATCACCCGGAAACCCTAGTCGGCACGGGGCGCCGCGGGCCATGGCCGTCGCGGTCCCGATAGCATTCCGGGGCGGTCACGGGCCGCTGCGAGGGGAGACAGATGACCGACTGCCTGTTCTGCAAGATCGTTTCCGGGGACGTGCCCGCCACGATCGTCCGCGAGTCGGCGGGGACGGTGGCGTTCCGCGACATCAACCCGCAGGCGCCCACGCACGTGCTGGTCATCCCGCGCGACCACCATCCGACGGCCGCCGAGCTCGCCGCGGCCGACGCCGGGCTGCTCGCCGAGGTCGTCCGGGAGGCCCACCAGGTCGCCGTCGACGAGGGCATCGCCGAGGCCGGCTACCGGGTCGTGATCAACACCGGCGCGCAGGCGGGCCAGACCGTCTTCCACGTGCACGCGCACGTGCTGGGCGGACGCGGCCTCAACTGGCCGCCCGGCTGAGCCGCCCGCCGGGCCGGTTCCGGGCGTCGCGCCACGCGGAAAACCCTTCGCCGCTCCGCGGGGGGCGGTCGGTACCATGGAACCGGCATACCTGGACACCCGGAGCACACAGAAGGCAGGTCCGAGAGGCCGCAAGGCCCGGCTGATGGTCGAATCAACTCACACGAGGGCAACGCGCACCGGGCGCGACGACTCGCGCTCGCAGATCAAGATCGTGGTGCCGGACGACCATTCGATGGTGAGCCTGCTCGGCTCCCGGGATGAGCTGCTCCACGCGATCGAGCAGGCGTTCGGCAGCGACATCGACTTCCACGTCCGCGGCAACGAGATCACCGTGACCGGCGCGCAGGCCGACACCGATCTCGCGTCCCGGCTCTTCACCGAGATGCTGGAGCTGCTGAAGGGCGGCACCCAGCTCACTCCCGACGCGGTCGAGCGCAGCCTCGCGATGCTGCGCGGCGAGGGCGGCCCGCGCCCGGCGGAGGTCCTGACCCTGGACGTGCTGTCCAGCCGGGGCCGGACGATCCGCCCGAAGACGCTGAACCAGCGGCGCTACGTCGACGCGATCGACAAGCACACGATCGTGTTCGGGATCGGGCCCGCCGGCACCGGCAAGACGTACCTGGCGATGGCCAAGGCCGTCCGCGCGCTGCAGGACAAGCAGGTCAACCGCATCATCCTGACGCGTCCGGCGGTCGAGGCGGGGGAGCGGCTCGGCTTCCTGCCCGGAACGCTCTACGAGAAGATCGACCCGTACCTGCGGCCGCTGTACGACGCGCTGCACGACATGGTCGACCCCGACTCGATCCCGCGGCTGATGGCCGCCGGCACCATCGAGGTCGCCCCCCTCGCCTACATGCGCGGCCGGACGCTGAACGACTCGTTCATCATCCTGGACGAGGCGCAGAACACCTCGCCCGAGCAGATGAAGATGTTCCTCACCCGGCTCGGCTTCGGGTCGAAGGTCGTCGTGACGGGCGACGTGACCCAGGTCGACCTGCCGAGCGGGCAGACCAGCGGGCTGCGCGTCGTCCAGGACATCCTGGAGGGCGTCGAGGACATCGACTTCTGCCGGCTGAACAGCCGCGACGTCGTCCGGCACAAGCTCGTCACCGACATCGTCGACGCCTACAACCGCTGGGACGAGGCGCGCGTGCCCGAGTTCAAGCAGGGCGCCCGCGGCGGGTCCCGCAAGCGGGGGCGGCAGTGAGCATCGAGGTGCTGAACGAGTCGGGCGTCCCGGTCGACGAGCAGGCCATCGCGCGGCTGTCGCGGCACGTCCTCGACGGGATGCGCGTGCACCCGCTCGCGGAGCTGTCGATCCTGCTGGTCGACGAGGCCGCGATGACCGAGCTGCACGAGAAGTGGATGGACGAGCCCGGCCCGACCGACGTGCTGTCGTTCCCCATGGACGAGCTGCGCCCCGGCCACATGTCGGGCGGCGCCGACGAGGACGGCGAGACCGACCCGGGGCTGCTCGGCGACGTCGTGCTGTGCCCGTCGGTGGCGGAGCGGCAGGCGCGGGCGGCCGGGCACAGCACCGGGGACGAGCTGGAGCTGCTGTGCGCGCACGGTATCCTCCACCTCCTCGGCTACGACCACGCCGAGCCCGAGGAGCACAAGGAGATGTTCGGCCTGCAGGCCGAGCTCCTCGGCTCCTGGCGGGAGAAACGCGGCGGCTGATGAGCACCGCGCAGGCGTGGCTGTCGGCCCTGGCGGTGGGCCTGGTCCTCTTGGCGGGCCTGCTGGCCGGCACCGAGACGGCGCTCGCCCGGGTCTCGCGGGTGACCGTCGACGAGGTCGTCCGGGAGGGGCGGCGCGGTGCGAAGCGGCTCGCCGAGGTCGTCGCCGACCCGGCCCGCTACGTCAACATGGTGCTGCTGCTGCGGATCGGCTGCGAGCTGGTCGCGACCGTGATCGTCGCGGACCTGTGCATCTCCTGGCTGGACGAGACGTGGCGCGCCTACGTCACCGCCGCCGCGATCATGATCGTGGTCAGCTACGTGGTGATCGGCGTCGGCCCGCGCACGCTCGGGATCCAGCACGCCGACCGGATCGCGCTGGCCGGCGCCGCGGTGATCCACCCGGTGACCCGGGTGCTCGGGCCGCTGCCCGCGCTGCTGATCGCGCTCGGCAACGCGCTGACGCCCGGCAAGGGGTTCCGGGAGGGCCCGTTCGCCTCCGAGGCGGAGCTGCGCGACCTCGTCGACCTCGCCGAGCAGCGCGACCTGATCGAGCCGGTCGAGCGGGAGATGATCCACTCGGTGTTCGAGCTGGGCGACACCCTCGTCCGCGAGGTGATGGTGCCGCGCACCGACATCGTGTTCGTCGAGCGCACCAAGACGCTGCGGCAGGCGATGTCGCTCGCGCTGCGCAGCGGCTTCTCCCGCATCCCGGTCGTCGGCGAGAACGAGGATGACGTTGTCGGCATCGCCTACCTGAAGGACATCGTCCGCCGCTCCCAGGAGCACCGCGAGGGCGAGTCGGTCGAGACGGTCGACTCGGTCATGCGCCCGGCCACCTACGTGCCCGACAGCAAGCCGATCGACGAGCTGCTGCGCGAGATGCAGGCCCGGCAGATCCACGTCGCGATCGTCATCGACGAGTACGGCGGCACCGCCGGCCTCGTCACCATCGAGGACATCCTGGAGGAGATCGTCGGTGAGATCACCGACGAGTACGACCGCGAGATCCCGCCGGTCACCTGGCTCCCGGACGGCGCCGCCCGCGTCACCGCCCGCCTCCCCGTGGAGGACCTCGCCGAGCTGTTCGACGTCGAACTCGACGCCGAGGACGTCGAGACGGTCGGCGGCCTGCTCGCCCATGCGCTCGGCCGCGTCCCGATCGAGGGCTCCACGGCCGAGGTCGGCTCCGGTGCGGACGGCCCCGTCCTCACCCTGAAGGCCGAGACCATCGCCGGCCGCCGCAACCGCATCGGAACCGTGCTGGTGACGAGGCTCGGGGCCACCGCGGCGGACGCACCGCGCACCGGGGAGTCCGACCGGACCCGCTAGGTCAGGTGAGGGTGGTGCGGAGGGTGCCGTCGGGGGCGGCCACCAGGACGGGCGCCTTGGGGCCCAGGTCGCGGACGGCCTGGACGTCGGACGGGTCCGGAGCGTCGGCGGCCGTGACGACGGCGGCGGCCTCCAGGTCTTCGGCGCCGCTGGAGACGGCCATGGCGACGGCGACCTTGAGCGCCGAGAGCTTCAGGGACGGCAGGTCCACGCTCGTGGCGTTGTAGGTGCGGCCGGTCTCGTCGCGCACGGCCGCGCCCTCGGCGGCGCCCGTGCGGGCCCGCGCCGACCTGGCCAGGGTGATGATCTTCGCGTCCTCGGCGTTCAGCTCGCTCACGCCGCCCAGCGTACGGGGTGGCCCGCAAGTCACCGGCAAGTGGGCGGCAAGAGGCCCGGGCGATCCTCGGACGGTCACAGTGCCGATCCGGGGGGAAGATCATGTCCCGTCTGCTGTACCGCCTCGGGAGGGCCGCGGCGTCGCGGCCCTGGCGGTTCATCGTGGTGTGGCTGGCGATCGTCGCGGCGGTCGCCGGGTTCGCGGGGGCGGCCGGGGGCTCCCTGCACGACGACTACACGCTGGCCGGGACCGGCTCGCAGCAGGCCACCGACCTGCTGCGGGAGCGGTTCCCCGCGCTGGCGGGCGCGGACGCGCGGGTGGTCGTCCACGCGAAGTCCGGCCAGGTCGACAAGGCGAAGCTGGCCGCGGCGGCGGCGGAGCTGCGGAAGCTGCCGCACGTGAGCGAGGTGGGCCCGGCGCAGCCGAGCCCGGACGGGGCGACCGCGCTGATGACCGTCCGGTACTCGGTGCCCGTCACCGACCTCGCGCCCGGCGAGACGCTCGACCGGCTGCGGTCGGCGACGGAGGGACTGGCCGGATACCAGGTGGAGTTCGGCGGGCAGGTGCCCGAGAACGTCACGGCGCCCGGCGGCGTCGCCGAGGCAGTCGGAGTCGTGGCCGCGCTGGTGATCCTGTTCCTGGCGTTCGGGTCGGTGGTGGCGGCGGGGCTGCCGCTGGCGGTGGCGCTGGCCGGGCTCGGCGTGGGCGTGTCGGGCATCACGCTGGTGGCCGCGGTCACCGACGTGGCCACGACCGCGCCGACGCTGGCGACCATGGTCGGCCTCGGCGTCGGCATCGACTACGCGCTGTTCATCCTGACCCGGCACCGGGAGGGGCTCGCGGCGGGCCTGGACGTGCCCGAGGCGGCGGGCCGCGCCATCGCCACGGCGGGCCTGTCGGTCCTGTTCGCCGGGTTCACCGTGCTGCTGGCGCTGTGCGGGCTGGTGCTGTCCCGCATCCCGGTCTTCATGACCATGGGTTTCACGACCGGCCTGGTCGTCGCGGCGACCGTGCTGAGCGCGCTCACGCTGCTGCCGGCGGTGCTGGGGCTCGCCGGGCGGCGGGTGCTGCGCCGCCGCGACCGCGCGGCCGGCGCGGCGATCACGGTCGAGTCGCCGCGGGTCCGGCGGTGGGCCGCGCACGTCGGACGGCACCCGTGGCCGTGGCTGCTCGCCGCGTCCGTGCTGATGCTCGCGCTGGCCGCGCCGGCGCTCGGCATGCGGACCTGGCCGAGCGACGCCAGCAGCGAGCCGACGTCCAACACGGTCAGGCAGGCCTACGACCTGGTCGCGGACGCCTACGGGCCCGGCGCCAACGGGCCGCTGGTCGTCGCCGTCGACCTGGATGAGGCGGACCAGGGCGTCCTGCCGGGGCTCGGGGAGCGGCTCGCCCGGACGGACGGCGTCGCCGCCGTCGCGCCGCCGGTGGTGTCCCCGCACCGCGACGCCGCGGTGATCATGGTCACCCCGGAGTTCGGGCCGCAGGACGAGCGGGTGACCGGCCTCGTCGACCGGATCCGCGCGGACGCGCTCCCGCCCGGCGCGGAGATCACCGGGCTGACCGCCACCTATGTGGACCTGTCCCGGATGCTGTCCGACCGGCTCTGGCCGGTGATCGGCGTGGTCGTCGCCACCTCGTTCGTCATGCTGATGATCGTCTTTCGGTCGCTGTCGGCGCCGCTCAAGGCCGCCGCGATGAACCTGCTGTCGATCGCCGCCGCGTACGGGGTGCTGACGGCCGTGTTCCAGTGGGGCTGGGGCGCGGAGCTGCTCGGGCTCCCGCACAGCGTCCCGGTGTCGTCGTTCATCCTGCTGCTCCTGTTCGCGGTCCTGTTCGGCGTGTCGATGGACTACGAGGTGTTCCTGCTGTCGCGGGTCAGGGAGGAGTGGCTGCTGCACGGGGACGCGCGGGCCTCGGTCACCTCCGGACTCGCCGCGACCGGCCGGGTCATCTCCAGCGCCGCGCTGATCATGGTCGCGGTGTTCCTCGGCTTCGCCGCCGACCCGAGCCTGGTGATCAAGCAGATGGGGGTGGGGCTCGCGGTCGCGGTGGCGCTGGACGCGACCGTCGTCCGGCTGGTGCTGGTGCCCGCCGCGATGGCGCTGCTCGGACGGGCCAACTGGTGGCTGCCGCGGCCGCTCGCCCGCGTCCTGCCGGAGATCGACCTGCACGGCGGCGCCGAGCCCGCCCCGGCGGCCGAGCGGGAGCCCGAACCCAGCCGCGCCTAGCGCGGGAGTGATCACGATGGTCGGACATGTCCCGGTTAGGCTGGCCGGGACATGTCGCCTGTCGTACGCGTGCTCGGCTCGTTCGGCGCCGAGGTCGCGGGGGAGCCCGCCGACCTCGGCGGGCCCCGGCAGCGCTCGGTGCTGGCCCGCCTCGCCGCGGCGCGGGGCCGGATGGTGCCCGCGGACCGGCTCGTCGCGGACCTGTGGGCGCAGGCGGCCCCGCCGCGCGCCGCCGCCGGGCTCCAGTCGTTCGTGTCGCACCTGCGCCGCGCCCTCGAACCGGACCGCCCGCCGCGCACGCCCGCGCGGATCCTCGTCACCGAGCCGCCCGGCTACGCGCTCCGGCTGCCGGACGGCGCCGTCGACGCGTGGCGGTTCGACGCGCTGATCGACACGGCCGGCGCGCTGCTGGAGACCGACCCGGCGCGGGCGCGGCGCAGCGCGGGCGCCGCCCTCGCCGAATGGCGCGGGCCCGCCTACGCCGAGTTCGCCGACCTGCCGTGGGCCGCCGCCGAGGCCGCCCGGCTGGACGAGCGCCGCCGCCTCGCCGTGGAGCGCGGCGCCGAGGCCGCGCTGCGGCTCGGAGCGGCCGCCGAGGCCGTCCCGGACCTGGAGGCGCACGCCACCGCCAACCCGCTGCGCGAGGAGGCGTGGCGGCTGCTCGCCCTCGCCCTCTACCGCGCCGGGCGCCAGGGCGACGCCCTCGCCGCGCTGCGGCGCGCCCGCGCGACCCTCGCCGAGGAACTCGGCGTGGACCCCGGCCCCGGCCTGCGCCGCCTGGAGGCCGACATCCTGGCCCAGGCGCCCGCGCTCGGGGAGCCGGAGCCCGTGCGTCCCGTCCTGCGCGCCGCGCCCGCGCCCGCGCCCGCGAAGCATCCCGGCTTCGTCGGACGCGCCCGTGAACTCGCCCGGCTGGCGGAGGCGGCCCGCGCCGCCGCGGCCGGACGCGGCGGCCTCGTCCTCGTCGGCGGCGACGCCGGCATGGGCAAGACCGCGCTCGCCGAGCGGTTCGCCGCCGGACTCGCCGGGCAGGGCTGGACGTCCGCGTGGGGCCGGGCGTCCGAGACCGGCGGCGCGCCCGCGGCCTGGCCGTGGGCCGAGATCGTGCGCGAGCTGGCCGCCGCCGCGCCGCCCGCCGCGGGCCTCGCCGGCCGCCTCGCCCCGCTGCTGGACGACGCCGCCACCGGGCACGGCGACGCCGACGTCGGCACGGGACGGTTCCGGCTCCACCTCGCCGCCGGCGACTACCTCGCCGAGCTCGCCGGTACGGCGCCGCTCCTGCTCGTCCTCGACGACCTGCACTGGGCGGACGAGGAGACGCTCGCGCTGCTGGTCCGGCTCGCCGGGCGGCTGCGGGACCGTCCCGTCCTCCTGCTGGCCACGTTCCGGCAGACCGAGGTCGCCGCCGGCCTCGCCGCCGCGCTGGCCGCCCTCGCCCGGCACGAGCCCGCGCGGATCGACCTCGGCGGGCTGTCGCCGGACGAGGTCGCCGTCCTGGTCCGCGCCACCTGCGCCGCGAACCTGGACGACGCGGAGCTCTCCGCCATCGCCGAGCGGACGGGCGGCAACCCGTTCTTCACCCGCGAGACGGCCCGCCTCCTGGACGCCGAGGGCCTGCCCGCCGCCACCCGCCGGGTGCCCGCCGGCGTCGGCGACGTGCTGCGCCGCCGGATCGCGCGACTGCCGGGGCCCGCCCAGGCCGTGCTGCGGGACGCCGCCGTCCTCGGCCGGGACGCCGACCTGCGCGTGCTGGCCGAACTGGCCGGAGACGAGGAGACGGTCATCGACGCCGTCGAGGCGGGGCTGGCCAGCGGCCTGGTCACCGAGCCCGCGCCCGGCCGGATGCGGTTCGCGCACGCCCTCGTCCGCGACACCCTCTACGCGGGCCTGTCCCGGGCCCGCCGCACCCGGCTGCACGGCCGCATCGCCGCCGCCCTGGAACGGCACGCGCCCGGCGAGGTCGCCGCGATCGCGCACCACTACCTGGAATCGGGCGCCGAGCCGGACAAGGCGGTCCGCTACGCGCGGCGGGCGGCCGCGGCCGCCGAGGCCCGCTTCGCGCACGGCGCCGCCGCCGACCTGTGGGCCCGCGCCGTCGAGGCGCTCCGCACGCAGGGGCCCGGCGCGACCCGCGACCGGCTGGAGGCGGAGATCGCCGCGATCCGCGCCGGCGCGCTCTCCGGGCACGTCGTCGCCGCGCGGGAGCGGCGGCTCGCCGCCATCGCCGACGCCCGCGCGTTCGGCGACGTCCGGCTGCTGGCCCGCGTCATCGCGAGCTTCGACGTGCCCACGCTGTGGACGAGCCGCGAGTACGGCACCGTCGACCGCGCCGTCGTCGAGGCCACCGACGAGGCCCTCGCGCTGCTCCCGGACGGCGAGGCGGAGCTGCGCGTCCGGATGCTGACCACGCTCGCGATGGAGCTGGAGGGCGAGCAGCACGACCGCGGCCTCACCGCGTCCGACGAGGCCATCGCCGCGGCCCGCGGCCTGGACGCCCCCGAGCTGCTCGCCGCCGCGCTCAACGGCGGCTACGTCAACGGCTACCGCACCGCGGGCGGCCTGGACCGCCGGCGCCGCCTCGCCTGCGAACTGCTGGACCTCGCCGCCGAGCACGACCTCGGCACCTACCGTGTCCTCGCGCACCTGCAGCTCCAGCAGGTCGCCGTCGCCGCGCTCGACCCGCGGGCCGCGCGCCGCCATCTCGCCGAGGGGCGCCGGCTCGCCGAGCAGTACGGCCTGCCGCTGCTCGCCCGGATCGCCGGCTGGCACGCCGGGCTGACGCACGCCTTCGCCGCCCGCTTCGAGGAGGCCGAACGCGCCTACGAGGAGGTCGGCGGCGCCATCGGCCGCACCGGCATCTGGTTCAGCGAGCGCGGCATGGTGTTCGTCGGGCTGTTCTGCGTGCGGCTCGTCCAGGGCCGCGCCGCGGAGCTGGTGGACGGCGCCGCGTGGCTGCACCGGCAGTGGGGCCACGTCGAGGCCACCGCCGACGTGTACGCCCTCGCGCTCGCCTCCGCCGGGCGCACCGCGGAGGCGCGGCGGGTCGCGGCCGGCGCCGGTCCCGTCCGGCTCGACTACTTCCACGACCTCACGCAGGCGATCCGGGCGCTGCGCGCGATCGCCCTCGGCGACCGCGACCTCGCAGAGCGGACCTACACCGTGCTCCTGCCCTACGAAGGGCACATCAGCGGCGGCGCCACCGCCGTCGCCACCCTCGGACCCGTGGCGCACGTCCTCGGCGACCTGGCCGCCTTCCTGGGACGCCCCGCCGAGACCGCCGCCGCCCACTACCGGCGGGCCGCCGAGGTCGCCGACCGCATCGGCGCCGCCCGCTGGGCCGAGCGGGCGAACGAGGCCGCGGCCCGGCTCGGCACCCCCGCCGCGTGACCGGACGGGCCGAGGCGCACGGCCGGGTGGGCGACAATTGGGGGGTGACGAGTCTGGGGAATGAGACGCCCGAGGGCCACCGCGCGGGGTTCGCGTGCTTCATCGGGCGGCCCAACGTGGGCAAGTCGACGCTGATGAACGCCCTGGTGGGGACCAAGGTCGCGATCACCAGCAGCCGCCCGCAGACGACGCGGCGGGCCATCCGGGGGATCGTGCACCGGCCGGACGCGCAGCTGGTCGTCGTCGACACGCCCGGCCTGCACAAGCCCCGGACGCTGCTCGGCGAGCGGCTCGACAGCCTCGTCCGGTCGACGCTGACCGAGGTCGACGTGATCGGGTTCTGCGTGCCCGCCGACCAGCCGGTCGGGCCGGGCGACAAGTACATCGCGCGGGAGCTGGCGGGCGTGCGGAAGACGCCCGTGGTGGCGATCGTCACCAAGACGGACCTGGCCGCGCCCGAGCAGGTCGCCGAGCAGCTCCTCGCCGTCGGGCGGCTGGGGGAGTTCGCCGACATCGTGCCGTGCTCGGCCGAGAGCGGCTTCCAGGTCGGCCTCGTCGGCGACCTGCTGATCTCCCACCTGCCCGAGGGGATGCCGCTCTACCCTGAGGGCGACCTCACCGACGAGCCCGAGCAGGTCCTGATCAGCGAGCTGATCCGGGAGGCGGCGCTGGAGGGCGTCCGGGACGAGCTGCCCCACTCGATCGCCGTGGTGGTGGACGAGATGGCCCCGCGCGCGGGCCGCGACGACCTCGTCGACGTCTACGCCCACCTTTACGTCGAGCGGTCCAGCCAGAAGGGCATCATCATCGGCCACAAGGGCTCGCGGCTCCGCGAGGTCGGCGCCGCGGCGCGCCGGCAGATCGAGGCGCTGCTCGGCACCAAGGTCTTCCTCGACCTGCGCGTCAGCGTCCTCAAGGACTGGCAGCGCGACCCCAAGCAGCTGCGCCGCCTGGGCTTCTACGACTGATCCGGTCTCGGTTCGGGCCTGGGCTCGGGCTCGGGCAAGGGCTCGGGCAAGGGC
>NZ_SMJW01000113.1 GCF_004348335.1 Actinomadura bangladeshensis
GCCCACGCCGCCGGCCCAGGAGAAGAAGCAGGAGCCGTCCATCGAGGGCGGCTCGGACGACGACGAGCCCGGCGAGTGGACGCGCATGTACGGCGGCAACCGCCCGAAGTGATCGAGTCCGGGATGTGATCATCCCGGTACGCGGATTTCTGTACGGTGGGCGGGCTCTTCCACCCCCCACCGGACAGGAGCCGGCCCATGAACAACGCCGCCCGGCACGGAATCGGCGCGCTGATCGGCGTGGTCGCCGCCCCCCTGATCGCGGGCTGCCTGGCCTACAGCGTCGACGACGTGCGCAAATCGGCGGCCCACGCGCTCGCCGCGAAGGCGAACGGCCTCCCCGCCGAGAGCGCCCCGAGCGAGGACTGGGCGGCCCTGGCCATCCTGCTGGCGGGCGCCGCGGTGATCGGCCTGGTGGTGAACGCGCGGCTGCCCCCGCTCGCCTCGCTCGTCCCCGGCGTGGTCATCTCCGCCCTCGGGCTGGCGTGGTTCACGGAGACGACGTGGATGCTCGAGCACTCCACGCCGGAGGCCGTTCCGGAGGACTTCTTCCTCGGTTACTCGAACATGGCCGCCAACGGCACGTTCATGATCATCGGCATTGCGCTCCTCGTCGCCTCGGTGCTGCCCGGCCGCCGGCGCGGGACCCGCCCCGAGCCGGCCGTGCCCGCCGTGCCCGCCGCGCCGAAGCAGGCGCGGCCGGACGATGACGTGATCGAGTCCTAGCCGTGGGCAGGCCGCGTCAGACGGCCGCGAGGACGCCCGGGACGTCGTTGACCACCATCGCGTCGAACCCGGCCTCAGCGTAGGTCGGCGCCGCCTCCGCCGACGGGCACCAGGCGATCGTCTCCAGCCCGGCCTTGTGCGCGACGTCCACGCAGTGCTCCAGCGGGCGCAGCCGCGTATCGGGGTGCTCGATGCCGCACGACCCCGTGTGCACGGCGACGGCGTCCAGGCCGAGCCCGGCGGCGGCCGGGACGGCGTGCCACAGCGGGAACCGCAGCCACGTCAGCAGACCCAGCGGGACGCCCGGCAGCTCGTCCCGCAGGAACACCAGCAGCGACGGGTCGAAGGACGTGACGAGCAGCGGGCGCCGCTTCGCCTCGCGCCTCAGCACCGGGACCAGCAGCGCGCCCGTGCGGCGCGACGGCTCGTCCAGCGCGTCTTCGAGGACGGTCTTCACGTCGACGTCGACCGCGACGTCCGGCGGCAGCGCGTCGAAGATCCCGGTCAGGAGGGGGAGGCCGCTCGCGGTCGCGGGCAGGTCGACCAGGTGGTCGCCGTCGACCGTCGTCGGGTCGTGCCGCAGGACGAGGTGGTCGTCGGCGGTCCGCGTCACGTCGATCTCGACCCAGGACAGCCCCGCGGCGACGGCGGCCAGCAGGGACGGCAGCGTGTTCTCGGAGACGGGGGCGGCGGCGCCGGGCGGCGTCGGGTCGCCCGACCCGTAGCCGCGGTGCCCGATGACCGTGGGCGTGTCGTCGAAGATCAAGGCTTCACCTCGCCGGCGAGATGTTCGGCCAGGACGGCGTCGAGCGGCTGCGTGACCTTGAGGTTGCGCTCGCTGCCGGCGACGACGCGGATGGGGACGTCCGGCAGGTAGCGGTGCACGATCCCGCAGTCGTCGGTGGCCCGCAGGCCGGGGTCGGCGAGCGCCAGCTCGTACGCCTTGCGGATGGTGCCCAGCCGGAACCCCTGCGGCGTCTGGAAGCGGTTCAGCGTCTCGCGCGGCGGCATGGAGGCGACCACGCCGTCCTGCACCACCACGATCGTGTCGGACGACGGCACGCCCACCGCGACTGCCTCGCAGCCGTCCAGCGCGGCCAGCACGCGGTCGATGACGGCGGCGTCCACGAACGGGCGGGCCGCGTCGTGGAACAGGACGCGGACGTCGTCGGGGCGGCCGTCCAGCACCCGCAGCGCCGCGACCGTCGAGGCGGTGCGCGTGTCGCCGCCCTCGATGACGGCGGCCGTCTTGCGGAACGGCGCGGCGATCGCGGCGGCGTCGCGCAGATGCCCGGCCGCCATCACGACCACGACCTCGTCGATGCCGGGGTGCGCGTCGAACGCGCCGATCGCGTGCGCCAGGATGGGCCGCCCGCCGATCTCCATGAGCTGCTTGGGGCGCCCCGCGCCCATGCGTGCGCCGATCCCGCCGGCGAGCACCACCGCAACCGTCCGCGTCGCCATGTCTCCCGATCTTCCCGGCCGGTCCCCCGGCACACCCGGGCCGTGCTCAACGTACCGGACGGGCCCCGGCGAGGGGCGGGCGAAGCCGCTTGCACCGCCCGGGAACGCCGGATCGAGTATGGTTGCTTCGCCGTGCCGGAGTCCGTGCAGGCGGTGCCGGCACCGTTCCACCGCGACGCACGCGACGCCACCGGGCGCCGTGCCGCGCCGAGGGCCCGGCTCGTTCGCGCGTGACGCATCGGCCGCCTACGTTGGCCTCCAGGCCCGGCGGCGAGCGCGCCGCCGCGTTGTGCACGGACAACACGGACAGTTCGACCGGGAGGAAGAGGAAGCATGATCGGCATGGTGCTGGCGGCGGGTGCGGGCCGGAGGCTGCGGCCCTACACCGACACCCTCCCGAAGGCCCTCGTCCCGGTGGACGGCGAGACCACCATCCTGGACATCGCCCTCCGCAACCTCGCCGAGGTCGGGCTGACCGACGTCGTCATCGTCGTCGGCTACCGCGCGTCCGCCGTCGAGGAGCGCAAGACGTCCCTCGAAGAGCGGTACGGCGTGCGCATCACGCTGGTTCACAACGACAAGGCCGAGGAGTGGAACAACGCCTACTCCATGTGGCTGGCTCGGGAGCACTTCTCCAAGGGCGTCCTCATGGTCAACGGCGACACGGTCCACCCGGTGGGCGTCGAGAAGACGCTACTGGCCAACCGCGGGCCGGACATCCTCCTCGCAGTGGACGATGTGAAAACTCTCGCCGACGAGGAGATGAAGGTCATCCTCGACGGCGAGGGGCACCTGAAGACCATCACCAAGCTGATGGACCCGTCGGCCGCCGGCGGCGAGTACATCGGCGCCACCCTGATCGAGCCCGCCGCGGCCGAGCCGCTGGCCGACGCGCTCAAGGCCACCTGGGAGCGCGACCCCGACCTCTACTACGAGGACGGCTACCAGGAGCACGTGAACCGCGGCGGCCGCATCGGCGTCGCGCCGATCGGCGAGGTCGACTGGGTCGAGGTGGACAACCACGACGACCTGGAGAAGGCCCGCCGGATCGCCAAGGGCTACTGACCCGACGGCCGCCGGTTCCAGGCGCTCCACCGAGCGAGGAGGCTCATGCCCCTGCTGACGCGGATGCTGAACGCGCCGCTGTCCATCGACGTCCGGCGCGGTGCCGTCGCCGCTCTCGGCGACCTGCTCGCCGACCGGCGCATCGTCACCGAGGGCCGCGTGGCGATCGCGGTCGGCCCCGGCCAGGGCGACCAGATCGCCGCGCAGGTCCGGCCGTCCCTGTCGGCCTGCGACATGTTCCGGGTCGAGGGCGGCACCGTGGACGTGGCCGTCGAACTGGCCGCCAAGCTGCGCGCCGGGTCCTACGAGGCCGTCGTCGGGATCGGCGGCGGCCGGACGATCGACGCGACCAAGTACGCGGCGACGCTGTCGGGCATCCCGATGGTGTCGGTCGCGACGAACCTGTCCCACGACGGGATCTGCTCGCCGGTCGCCTCGCTCGTGCACGACGGCGGCAAGGGCTCGTTCGGCGTGGTGATGCCGCTCGCGATGATCATCGACCTGGACTACGTGCACGCCGCGCCGCCCCGGCTGATCCGCGCCGGCATCGGCGACGTGCTGAGCAACCTGTCCGCGGTGGACGACTGGCTGCTGGCCGCCGAGCAGTGCGGGGAGCGGGTCGACCGGATGGCGCTCACCGTGGCCCGCATCGCGGCCGAGGCGCTGCTGCACCAGCCCGGCTCGATCGAGTCGGACCGGTTCCTCACCGTCCTCGCCGAGAGCCTGGTCCTGTCGGGGATGTCGATGGCGTTCGCGGGCGACTCCCGGCCCGCCAGCGGCGGCGACCACGAGATCATGCACGCCATCGACCAGCTCTACCCGGACACCGCCAACCACGGCGAGCTGGCCGGGATCGGCGCGGCGTTCTGCTACCACCTGCGCGCCACCCGGCTCCAGGCGGACGAGGCGGGGGCGGCGTCGACCGGGGCGGCGTCGGCCGACGGCGCGGCGGAGCGGCTGCACGAGATCCTCGACTGCCTCGGCCGGCACGGGCTGCCCCGCCTCCCCGGCGACATCGGGCTGTCCGTCGAGCAGTTCACCGAGGCCGTGCTGCACGCCCCGCAGACGCGGCCCGGCCGCTACACCATCTTGGAATACCTCAATCTCGACAAGGGCGAGACGCGCAAGGCGGTGGAAGAGTATGTCCAGGCCCATGGAGGCTGAGCTCCCCGAGTACTCCGCGGACCCGTCCGGCGACGACGATCACCGGCCGCACCGCAAGGGCGCGAAGGTCGCCGACGTCCGCCGGTACGGGCAGCCGCCCGGCCTGAAGGACCGGCGCAACGAGGAGCACTGGGCGGGCCGCCTCTACATGCGCGACCTGTCCCCGTACTTCGGATGGATCGCGCTGCGGCTCGGTTTCAGCCCGAACCAGCTGACCTACCTGATGATGGCGAGCGGCGTCGTCGCCGGCCTGGTCGTGTCGCTGCCCCTCGACCCCCTGTGGACGGCGATCGGCGGCGCGGTCCTCATCCAGGTCTACCTGCTGCTCGACTGCGTGGACGGCGAGGTCGCCCGCTACCTCAAGCAGACGTCGGTGGCCGGGGTGTTCCTCGACCGGATCGGCCACTACCTGTCCGAGGTGTCGCTGCTCATCGGGCTCGGCTTCATGGCGCAGGGCGGCTGGAAGAACGGCGGCTGGGTGGAGCTCGGCCTCGTCGCCGCGCTCGGCGCCGCGCTCATCAAGGCCGAGACCGACAACGTCGTCGTCGCCCGCGCCAAGTCGGGGCTGACCGCCGACCCGTCCGGCGGCGACCGGGCGCTGCGGCCCCGCTCCACCCGCATCGCCCTCGCCCGGCAGGCCGCGTCGATGCTGCGCTTCCACCGGATCATCGGCGCCGTCGAGCTGTCGCTGCTGATCCTCGCGGCGGCCGTGCTCGACACCGTCCTCGGCAACCAGACCCCCGTCGCCGTCCGCGTCCTCATGGTCGCGGTGGCCGCCGTCGCCGTCCTGCAGACCCTGCTTCACCTGGTCAGCATCCTGGCCTCCCGGAGACTCAAGTGAAACTGTCCGTCGTCGTCCTGACCATGGGGAACCGGCCGGAGGAACTGGCCCGCGCCGTCCGCAGCGCCCTGGAGCAGGAGCATGTGGACGTCGAGGTCGTCCTCGTGGGCAACGGCGTCGACCCCGTCGGCGACCGCGCCGGCGCCGCGCCGTTCGACGACGAGCGCGTCAAGACCCTCAGCCTGCCGACCAACCTCGGCATCCCGGGCGGGCGGAACCGGGGCGTGGAGGCCTCCTGCGGCGACGTGATCCTGTTCCTGGACGACGACGGCTGGTACCGCTCCACCCGGCTCGGCGCCCACCTGCGCGACCGGTTCTCCGCCGAGCCCGACCTCGGCGTGGTCTCGTTCCGGGTCCGCGACCCGGAGGGCGGGCGCGGCGAGCGGCGGCACGTCCCGCGGCTGCGGGCCGGCGACCCGGAGCGCTCGTCCGCCGTCACGACGTTCCTCGGCGGCGCCTGCGCGATCCGCCGCGCCGCGTTCGACGCCGGCGGCGGCCTCCCCGAGGACTTCTTCTACGCCCACGAGGAGACCGACCTCGCCTGGCAGATCCTCAACGCGGGCTACCGCATCGTGTACGACGCGTCGGCGGTCATGTTCCACCCGGCCGTCCTGCCGACGCGGCACGGCATGTTCTACCGCTACAACGCCCGCAACCGCGTGTGGCTGGCGCGCCGCAACCTCCCGTGGCCGCTGGCGCTCACCTACCTCGCCGTGTGGGTCGGCATGACCGTCCTGCGCGAGCGGAGGCCGAGCGCGCTCAAGCCGTGGTTCAAGGGCTTCGCGGAGGGCTGGCGCAAGCCCGCCGGGCCGCGCCGTCCCATCTCCTACCGCACCGCCTGGCGCATGACGCGGACGGGCCGCCCGCCCATCATCTAGCGCCCGTCCCGGCGCCCGTCCCGGCGTCCGTCCCGGCGCCCGTCCTGGGGCGTCGTGACCGCGGCGAGGATGAGGTGGGTGAGCTCGTCGATGATGTCGTCGAGCGGGATGTCCTGGTCGCGGGCGGACCAGTGGTGGACGAGGTTGTTGACCGCGCCGATGATCGCGATCATGGTGAGGCGGTAGTCGCGGTCGATGGCCTCGCCGCGCTCGACCGCCTCCCGGGCCATCGTGGTGAGCGAGTCCTCCCACTGGCCGCGCCAGCGGAAGCGGTGCTGCTCCAGGTCCGCGCTGACGCCGATGACCTCGACGAACGCGATGCGGGCCCAGCGGGGGTCGCTCGCGGTGACGGTGACGAACGCGCGGACGGCGCGCTCCACGCGCGTCCCGAGGCCGGCGCCGGACGCCCCGGCGTAGGCGGCGGCGAGGGCCTCCGCCGCGCGCTGGTTGATGCTGCTGTGCAGGGCGGTGAGGAGTTCCTCGCGCCCGGTGAACTCCTCGTAGAAGTTGCGGGTGGACACGCTCGCCGTCGCGCACAGCCGCTCGATGGACGTCGCCGCGTAGCCGCGCGTCCCGAAGAGTTCGAGCCCGGCGGCGAGCAGCCGCTCCCGCCGCTCGGCGCGGCGCTCCTCCGCCGACCGGCCGCCGTAACTGCGCCTGGGTGCGGGATTCCGGCCGCTCATCGATCTCCGTTCACCCGTGCGAAAGGGGGCATCGTCAGCCTAACCCGCGCGGACGGGCACCAATCACCCTCGGAGCGTTGCCCCCGGCGTCCCCGGGGGGCTCAGCCGGTCAGCAGCGTGTCGCGCCATTCGGGATCGGCGGTGAGGACGGTCAGCCGCTGCGTCGCGCGCGACACCGCCACGTAGAGGACGCGCAGTCCGCGCGGAGACTGCGCGGCGACGGTCTCCGGCGCGACGATCACGGCGGCGTCGAACTCCAGGCCCTTGGCGTCCAGGACGTCCAGGACCTGGACGCGCTCCGGCAGCCCCTCCCCGAGCCGCTCCCGGTCGGCCTCCGTCCACGCGACGCTCCCACCGCCGGCGCCGGCTTCCGCGGACGCGGCCGGGGTGTCGAAGAGGGAGGTCTGGCCGTCCTCCGAAGCCGGTCGCCGCGGCTCGGACGCCGTTCCGGACTCGTCGGCGGACATCGGGACGATGACGCCGATGGTGCCTTCGACCTGGTCGAGGAGCCGCTCGGTCGCCTCGCGGGCGGCGGTGGGGAGGTCGGGTTCGGGGACGACGCGGACGACCGGCTCGATCCCCGACGTCCGGACGGCACGGGCCGGACGGGCCTCCGGAAGGGCGCGGGCGAGCACACGGGCCGACACGGCGGCGATCTCGGTCGAGTTGCGGTAGTTCGTCGTGAGTTCGTACTCGTGCCGGGTGCGGGGCGCGGGCTTGCGGGTGCGGCGCCGGCCCCTGGACGGCTTCTCGCCGCCGAGTGCGGACTCCATCGCCTGGCGGGCGGCGTCGAGGTCCTCCCAGGCGCTCTGGGCCGGGTCCTCGACGACCGTCCAGCTGGCCTGGCGGCCGCGGCGGCCGAGCATGCGCCACTGCATGGGGGAGAGGTCCTGCGCCTCGTCCACCACGATGTGCGCGTATTCGGGGCGCTCCTCCACCACGCCGTCGTCCACGCGCCGGGCCCGTTCGAGGCGCTCCATGGACGTGGTGAGCTCCTGCATCTCCGGCTCCCAGCTCTCGTCCACGACCTCCTCGCCGGTGAGGATGTTGACGCCGTCCACCACGAAGGGGTCGTCCTCGGACGGGGCCCTGCGCCGGCGGGACGGCCGGGGCGGCGGGCCGAGCAGCGCGTCGAGCTCGTCCAGCAGCGCGACGTCCTGGTAGCTGAGCGGGGCGTCCCCGGCCCAGGACGCGGCGAGCGGCTCGATGTCGGCGCGGTCGAGGTCACGGCCGGCGGCGGCGCGCAGCCGGGCCGGGTCGCCGAGCGAGCGCAGCACGTCCAGCGGACGGCGGATCGGCCACCAGGCGACGAGGAAGTCGGTGAACGTGCGCTGCTCGCGGACGCGCGCGTCGAACTGGGCGCGCTTCGGGTCGCCGTTCTGCCGCCCGCGCGCGGCGGGCTCCTCGTCGAGGGAGGCGAGCCCGTCGGCGGCCAGGATCGCGTTCCACAGCCCGGTCTCGGCGCTCTCCTCGGCCTCGGCCGCCTCCATGCCGCCGACGTCGTTGAAGCGGCGCCAGAGCGCGTCCAGCAGCATCTCGGCGGCCCGGCCGCGCGAGGCGTTCACGCTGCCGCGGCTGCGCCGGTGCAGGTCGTTCCTGATCCGGTCGAGGCGGGCCCGGTCGAGGGTGACGACGACGCCCTTGAACACGACGCGCAGCTCGCCGGGGGCGCCGGGGGCGTGGTCGGCGACGGCGCGGCGCAGCAGCGGGACCATCGTGTCCGCACCCTTGACGCGGGCGAGGCGAGGGGAGTCGTGGACGGTCGCGGTGGCGCCGTCGACCAGGTCGCCGAGCGAGCGCAGCGTCGCCGAGCCCTCGCCGAGCGACGGCAGCACCCGCTCGATGTAGGCGGTGAACCGGCGGTTCGGGCCGACGACGAGGACGCCGCGCGAGCCGAACCGGCGGCGGTGCCGGAACAGCAGGTAGGCGACGCGGTGCAGCGCGACGGCCGTCTTGCCGGTGCCGGGGGCGCCGCGCACGAGGACGGTCCCGTCGGCGGGAGCGCGGATGACCTCGTCCTGCTCCCGCTGGATCGTCGCGACGATGTCGCGCATGGCGCCCTCGCGGGCGCGGGCGAGCGAGGCGAGGAACGCGCCGTCGCCGACGATCGTCATGCCGTCGGCCGCGTCCGGGTCGAGGAGGTCGTCCTCCAGGTCGACGACCGTGTGCCCGCGCGAGTGCAGCACGCGCCGGCGGACGACGCCGCGCGGGTCCTCGGGGGTGGCGCGGTAGAAGTCCTCGGCGGCGGGCGCCCGCCAGTCGATCACGAGCGAGTCGTGCTCGCTGGTCCGCACGCCGATGCGGCCGACGTAGCGGACCTCGCCGGAGCCCTGCTCGCCGGGGGCGAGGTCGAGCCGGCCGAACACCAGGCCGTCGTCGGCGATGTCGAGGGCCTGGGCGCGCAGCGCCGCCTGGTGGACCATCGCGTCCCGGTCCACGAGCGAGCCCTTGGTGCCGGCGAGCGACTGCCGGTAGCCCTCGCGGATCATGGCCTGGGCGTCCGCGCGCATCTCCTCCAGCCGCGCGTAGGCGACGTCGACGTAGCGCTGCTCGGCGGCGATCTCTTGATCCTTCACCGTGCCGCCGGGACCGGTCGGCCGCCCGGTGACCTGGGACGACATACAGGCTGCTCCTCGCACGTGGGTCGCGGCCGGGGACGTCCCCCGGCACCCCCGAAGGGGCGAAGGAGACAGCTTATTCGGTCGGCCTCGGGTTCAGCGCGGAGCGGAGCCCGTGGAGGACCCCCGGCCGGCTCCGGCCCGGCCTGACGTGCAGGTCGCCGGGCGGGCGCGCCAGCGAGCGGTCCAGCGCGTCGAGGAGAGGGCGGGGCGAAGGCGCACCGTCCAGGTGGACGCAGCGGATCGTGACGCCGCGCCCGCCGTACTCCCGCAAGAGCGCCTCGGCGTACGCGGCGACGGCCCCGGACGCGGCCGCGGCCGCCCCGGCCCGCGGCGGCGGCGCGCAGAGGACCAGTTCCCCGGCGCCGCGTTCCAGCATGCCGGGCAGCGTGGCGCGCACGACGTGCATCGTGCCGTACACGTCGGTGTCGAGAACCTGTTTCACCTCGGCGGTCGGCTGCTCCAGCGCGGACCCGGCGGGCGCGGTCACGGCGGCGTGCACGACCCGGTGGACGGGCCCGGTCATCGCCAGCACGTCCAGGACGGCCTTGAGATCGGTGACGTCGCACGTCCGCACGTGCATGTTGGGGGAGCGCAGCGCCGTCTCCGCCAGCCCGGCCTCGTCGGCGTCCACCGCGACGACGTCCCACGCCGCCGCCGCGAGCCGCCGCGCCGCGAGCGCGCCGAGGCCGCCCGCCGCGCCCGTGACCAGCGCCGTCCGCTTCACCGGCGCACCTCCTCGGCGCCGTCGAAGACCATCTGCAGGTGGCCGACCGTGCTGCTGCTCAGCGCCCGCGCCCGGTCCAGCCCCAGCCCGCGCAGCTCCTCCGCCACCGGGTGGTCGCCCAGGACGACCTTCGCCCCGCCCGGCCGGGTCCGCACCTCGGACGGCGTCAGCGTCCACGGCGTCCGGCGCGTGACGCCGTCCATGCACGAGTACGCGTCGACCTTGGGCGCGGCGGTGCCGGCCGGCATCGGCGCGCCGGGCTTCACCGCGACCTCGATCACCGTCCGCCCGCCCAGCCGCACGGCGCACCGCTTGACGCGCCCGGCCAGGTCCATGGGGATGTCGGCGATCTCCTTGGGGAACCCCCAGATCGTCCGCCCGGCCTCCAGCGTGAACTCCTGGTTGACCGGCAGCCAGTGGATGAACGCCCCGACGCCCCGCAGCCGCCCGAACACGCCCGGGGGCTCCGCGCCGGGCGGACGCACCAGGAACGCGACGGCGAACTCGTGGTACGGGCCGAGGTCCCCGTCGGTGTACCGGACGAAGGCCAGCGAGCAGATCGCCCGGCCGGGCACCGGCTCGGCGATCTCCAGGCCGCTGTAGGCGATGACGGCCTGGGCGGCGCGGGCGGGCACGGCGAACATCGCCGACCCGACGGCGGCGTCCCGGATCCGCACCGGGAGGGTGACCCGCTCGCCCTGGACGGCATGCGCTTGCACGGTGCTTGTCACACCGCTTAGTAGAACAGGTTCTCGTTTTGCTGCCAAGAACCGGGGCCGTCAGCCCTTCTCCACCGCCGTCCGGATGCGGTCGAGGGTGGCGCGCATGCCCGCGCGGTTCACCGCGGCGCGCCGCTCCGCCGGGACGCCGGTGAACACCTTGCCGAGGACCGAGACGAACGCCGCGCCCCGGCTGTCGCGGCGCAGGTCCTCCCAGTACTCGGTGAGCCGCGTCCGGGGCGCGGACGGGTCGTCCGAGACGTCCTCGAAGCGGTACCCCCACAGCGCGACCGGCATTCCGAAGCTCGACACCCGGAAAGCGAACGCCTGGCCCGGCACCGCCGCCGTCACCTGGCATGTGGTGAACCACACACGCCACCCGATGCGGTTGAACCCGACGAACCGCGCGCCCGGCGCGATCGTCCGGCCGCGCAGCCAGACGGCGAACACCTCGGGGCTCCACTCGCGCATCCGCCGCGGATCGGCGACGGCCGCGTACACGTCGGCGGCGTGCGCCGCGACGGCCGCGCTCTCCTCGACCACCCACTCCCGTTCCATGCCGCGATCATCCCATCTCATGACCATTCGGTCATAGCAGGTGCGCGTACTCCGCCCGCCAGGACGCGTACCAGGCCCTGAACCAGGGGTGCGGCTCCGCCAGCGGGATGATGTAGGCGACGGTCTCGGCGTAGTAGCGGCGCTGGAAGTCCGGCGGCATCCGGTCGAGGGTCTGGACGTTGCTGGCCCGGTCGGCGAGCTTCACCTGGATCGCCTCCGCCGGGGCCTCGCCGAGGCGGCGCAGGTAGGCCGCCCTGGCGGCGCGCTTTGCCTGGCGCCCGGCGCCGGCGGCCGGCGGCTTGGTGACCCAGTCGACCAGCTCGGTGACCTCCGGGCCGAACTCGGCCTCCACGTCCGGCAGGGTCGCCGGGGTGTCCTCGACGACGTCGTGCAGGACGGCGGCGGCCAGCACGGCGGGCGCGGTCACCCCGGCCCCGCGCACCAGGACTTCCAGCGCCTCCAGCAGGTGCTCGGCATAAGGGGCGCCGGTGGGGCGCTTCTGGTCGCCGTGCCAGCGCTCGGCGGCGGCGACGGCCCGGCCGAGGGCGTCCACGTCGATCGGCGCGCCCGACGCGGCGATGTCCGCACGCGCCGTGTCCCAGCCGTGCCAGCGGGTGAAGACCTCCACGGTTCGTCTCCGTTCTGTCGCGCGGGCGTCCCGCGCACGGCATGGTGGGTGTCGTCGCATCACAGTATTCAGCGGAGGGAGGCGGCGCGGTCGTGGTCGCGAGCCGGCAGCGGCCCGGTGGCCGACCGGAGTCCGTGGGCAGGGTCCGCGTCGCGCTCGGTCTGGTCTCCGCGGCGGTCGCCGTGGCGCTGTGCGTCGTGCTCGTCGACACCTACGTCCTGCGCGCCGAGTGGTGGCAGGTCCGGCACACCGTGACCGGCGAGCCCGTCACGCCGCAGCGCGAGGTCGGGCCGCCGCCCGGCCCGCTCGCGCTGAGCTGGGAGAGCACGACCCGCATCCAGCACGGCGCCGCCGGCGGCTACGACGGCGTCGCCTACCAGGTCGCGCAGGGGCAGGTCGTGACCGCGTCCGGCCACGGGCTGCAGGTGCGGGACGCCCGGACGGGCGGCGACCGCTGGAGCTACCGGCGCAACGGGTGGACGCTGCTCGGCTGGACGTCCACGCGGTCCCGGCTGGTCGCCTACTTCGAGCGGAACGGCGACCGCGCCGACCGGGTGCTCGTCGCGTTCGACGCGCTGTCGGGCGGGCTGCTGTGGCGGCGCGAGGGCGAGCGCCCCGCCGCGGTGTCGCGGACGACGCTGCGCTGGCCCGCCGGGTCCGACATCGTGCTCACCACCGACGAGAAGCACCGCACGCTGTTCGGCGTCTCCGCGGTGACGGGCAAGCGGGTGTGGCGGCGGCCGCTGCCGCGCGGCTGCCGGCTGTTCGAGGGCGGCGCCCACCCGTCCGACGGCCGCGAGGACCTCGCCGCGTTCGGCCTGGACTGCCTGGAGGACCAGCGGCCCGCCGCGCGGGAGGACCGGCGCGAGGGCGGGCGCGACGGCGCGCGGCCGGAGGGGCGGCGCCGCAGCCGGCTGCTCGCGGTCGACCCGGCGAAGGGCACCGTCCGCTGGGAGGAGCGGCTCGGCTCCAAGGAGTCGCCTGAGGTCTCGATGCTGGACGGGGTCACGCTCGCCTCCGACGGCACGGCGCTGCGCGCGTTCACCGCGGACGGCGACCAGTTCGGCGCCTGGGAGGGCGACGGGGTGTGCGGCGACCTGATGTGCCCGGGCGTGCTGACGGCGGGGCGGCTCGTGGTCGTCTACCACCCGGGCGGATCCTCCGACCGCACCCGCATGGAGGCGGTGGACGTGCCGTCCGGGCGCGTCGAATGGGGCCGCGACGTCCCCGCGTACGCGGCGCTCGCACAGGCCGGCGGGCACGTGTTCGCGCTGCGCCCGCGGCTGTCGGAGGGGCTGCTGCCCGCGGGCGTCGACATCGTCGAGCCGGACGACGGCGCCGCCACCACCGCGCCGGCGCCGTTCTCGATGGACCCCGACCTGCCGGGCGCGCGGCCGTGGCTGGCGGCGGCGGGCGGGCTGCTGTACGTGGCCGTCCCGCAGGCGGCGCCCCGCCCGGACGGCGCGGCGCGGCTGCTCGCGCTGCGCGGCGGGCCGGCCGGCACCGGCCCCGCCGAACTCGGCGGCGTCCCCGTCGCGGACTGGCCGGACGCCTGCTCGCTGCTCACCGCCCCCGACCTGGCCGCGGCGCGGCTGGACGGCTACGTCAGCGAGCCGGGCCGCGCGTCCGCCGGGCCGGTGCGGCTGCCGCGCCCGGTGTCCTGCACCTACGAGCCGCGCGAGAAGCCCAAGAAGAACAAGAAGCCGAAGGATGAGGACGAGCCGGAGGGCGCGAGCGGGTCGCCGACTCCGACGCCGGAATCGTCCCCGACCGGGTCGGGGTCGCCGAAGCCGTCCGCGAGCCCGATGGAGGAGGCCGATCCGGCCGTGCGGGGCCTCACCGTGAGCGTCCGGTGGGTGGCCGAGACGGGCGAGGCCGCCTCCCGGATGCTGGACGCCCTGCAGGCCACGCAGTCGCAGGCCCGGCGGCGCCGCGACATCGGCGCGGACGAGGCGTACGAGATCGGCCCCACGGCCGGGATGATCGCGCTGCGGGTCGGCCGGTACGTCGTGGTCGTCGAGGCCAACCGCCCGCCGGGCGCCGCCGCGCGCATCGCCCGGTCCGTGGCCTACCGGCTGCACCACCCGCCCCGGCCGTCCTGACCGGGCGGGCCGAGGCGGGTCAGCGCTCGGGGACGGGCTCGGGTTCGGGTGCGGGTTCCAGTGCGGGTTCCGGCTCCCAGGCGGTGTCGGCGGAGCGGTTCGCCCACGCCTCCAGCTGGGCGACGAACCGCGCCGCGTGGACGGGCCAGTGGTACCGCGCGCGGGCCGCGTCGTAGCCGCGCTTGCCCATCTCGGTCCGCCGGTCGGGGTCCTCGCGGAGCCGCAGGACGGCCTTGGCGGCGGCCTGCGGGTCGCCGAACGGCACGATCAGCCCGCAGCCGGCCGGGTCGACGATGTCCACCGCGGGCGGGTTCGGCGTGGTGATCACCGGGATGCCGCGCGCCATGTACTCGACGACCTTGGTCGGCATCGAGTGCCGGTAGTTCGGCTCGTCGTGCAGCAGCGCCAGCCCGGCCATCGCGCCCTCGGCGATGCGCAGCGCCCGGTCGTTCGGCACGAACCCGTACCAGCGCACGAGGCCCTCCCGCTGCGCCTCCCGCAGCGCGCCCCGCACGTCGGCGTCGGCCGCGCCGATCAGCTCCACCAGGATGCCCTCGGGGGCCAGCGCGCGGGCCATCTCGATCATGTCGAGCGCGCCGCGCGCCCGGGACAGCTGCCCGACGTAGACGGCGCGGCGGCCGTCCGGCGGGCCGGGCGGCGTGTCGGAGACGTAGGTGGTGTTGGGCACGACCGGGTGGTCACCGCGGAACCGGGACCGGTAGCCCTCCTCGGCGAGCAGCAGCCGGTGCCGCCGCTCGCTGCGCCGCTCCAGCCGGTGGACGGCCGGCCGCAGCACCGGGCGCGCCGGCGCGGGCAGCCAGCCCTTGGCCGCCAGTGCGGCGGCGGTGTCCTCGTGGACGTCCCACACCACCGTCCGCGCGCGGACCTCGCGGGGCAGGGACACCAGCAGTTCGGGATCGTGCAGCAGGACCACGTCCGCGTACCGGGCGTGCTCGATGAGCGCCCGGTGGGCGGCGCGCAGCGCCCGCAGCCGGCGCCGGCCGATGGCGCGCGGGATGTCCACCGGGCTGATCTGGCGCCACGGGACCGCATTGCATGCCCGGAATGGGGCGATATATGTGACCTCATGGCCGGCCTCGAGGAGCGCGCGAATCTGCCGGTGCAGAATGCGTGCGTCCTCGGGATGGTGAACCACCGTGCAGACACAGACCCGCATCACATTCACTCCGTAACGCGCCGATTAGTCATCTCACCCAGACCCTGCCCCACCAGGGCGAATAGGGGATGAATTCCCACCGACCACGACATGTCCGCTCCCCGGCGCCCCGTTGACCTGCGGCGTGTTGTTGTTATGGGCGGCCTCATAACAACAACACGCCGCAGGTGAACGAGGTTCAGAGGAGTTCGACGGTCTCGCGCTGGACGTCGCGGGTGCGGCCGCGGGTGTCGAAGAGGAGGCGCGCGTGCCGGGTCAGCGTCCCGGCGTCGTAGGCGGCGTGGTCGGCTAGGACGATCGCCAGGTCGGCATCCCGCAGCGCGGCCGCCAGATCGCCGCCCGCGTGCGGGATCTGCGCCCCGTCGACGTCCCAGGACGAGACGAACGGGTCGTGGAAGACCAGGTCGGCGCCGAGCCGGGCCAGCCGCCGCGCCACCGGCCGGGCCGGGGATTCGCGCTGGTCGGCGATGTCGGCCTTGTAGGTGACGCCGAGGAGGAGGACTTTGGCGCCCTTGAGCGCGCGTCCTTCGCGGTTGAGGAGTTGCTGGGCTCGCTCGGCGATGTATCGGGGCATGCGGTCGTTGATCTCTTGGGCCAGTTCCACGAAGCGGAACGGGTAGCCCAGCGAGCGCACTTTGTAGGACAGGTAGTTGGGGTCGATGGGGATGCAGTGCCCGCCGACGCCGGGGCCGGGGCGGAACGCCTGGAACCCGAACGGCTTGGTGGCGGCGCAGTCGATGGCGTCCCACAGGTCGATGCCCAGCTCGTTGCAGAACACCGCCATCTCGTTGACCAGGGCGATGTTGACGTGCCGGTAGGTGTTCTCCAGCAGCTTGGCCATCTCGGCCTCGCGGGTGCCCTTGGCCTCCACGACCCGGTCGACGAACTTGCCGTAGAACGCCGACGCCGCCGACGCGCACGCCGGGGTCAGCCCACCGACGATCTTCGGGGTGTTGCGCACCCCGTAGACCGGGTTGCCCGGGTCGATCCGCTCCGGGGAGAACGCCAGGTGGAACTCCTCGCCCGCGACCAGGCCGGACGTCTCCAGGATCGGCCGGACGACCTCCTCGGTGGTGCCCGGGTAGGTGGTCGACTCCAGCACCACCAGCGTCCCCGGCTGCAGGTGCCGGGCGACCGTCTCGGCCGCGCCGCGCACGGCGGTGAGGTCGGGGCCGCCCTCGGGCGACAGCGGCGTCGGCACGCAGATGACCACGGTGCGGGCGCCGTCCAGGACGTCCTCGCGCAGGCTCGGGGCGAACCCGGCCTCCAGCATCTGCTCGATCTCGGCGGGCGAGACGTCGTCGACGTGCGACAGCCCGGCCTTGAGCCCGGCGACCACGCGCGCGTCCCGGTCGAGCCCGCCGGCCCGCAGGCCGGCCCGGCAGGCTTCGCGGACGAGCGGCAGCCCCACGTAGCCGAGTCCGATGACAACGAGATCCATGCGCCCCGGCTCCCTTCGATCTAGGTGAGTCGGTAGGCCGCCCGGTATCGCTCGGCGACGGCGCGCCAGGTGCGTTCCGCCGCGACCCATTCCCGGGCCGACCGCCCGATTTTCTGTCTCCGTTCGGGAGCGTAAGCCAGATCTTCGAGACAATTCGCCCATGCTTCCGGGTCTTCCGGAACTGTTAACGTGCCCGTCACGCCCGGTTCCACGATTTCCCGAAGAGCTTTGACATCACTGGCCATAACGGGGATTCCCCCCGCCATCGCCTCGATCGGCTTCAGGGGCGTCACCAATTGGCACACCCGGTCCGCCCGGCGCGGAACCGCGAACACATCGAGGACGGCGTGGAATCGGCGAACGGACTCCATCGGCACCCGCCCGGTGAACACGGCGTGAACGCCGTGCCCGGCGGCGCGCCGTTCGAGCGCGCCGCGCTCCGGGCCGTCCCCGACCAGCAGCAGGGTGGCGGGCGTGCCGCGGTCGCGGAGCAGGGCGGCGGCGTCGATCAGCGTGTCGATGCCCTCGTAGCCGTAGAAGGACGACGTCAGGCCCACGACGGTCGCGTCCGCCGGGATCCCGAGCTCCGCGCGCAGGCCGCCCGCGTCGGGGAGGGGCTCCAGGAACGCCTCGTCCACGCCGTTCGGGACGGTGAAGATCTTCTCCTCCGGGATGCCGCGGGACGCGATCTCCGCCCGCATCGCCTCGCCGAGCGTGACGACCGCGTCGGCCTCGGCCATCCGGCGCGTCTCCAGTTCGCGGGTCAGCCGGTAGAAGTCGTCGGTCTCGCGGTGGGCGGGGTCGCGGGAGAGCCAGGAGTCCTCCAGGAAGCCGCGCACCTCGTAGACGACGGGGATGCCGTGGCGGCGCCCCAGTTCGAGCGCGACGGCCGCGTTGTGGTGGTCGCTGACCGCGTGCAGGACGGACGGCCGCAGCTCCTCGACCAGCCGTCCGGCCAGGTCGGCGCCCTTCTCGACGGCCTTGACCGGGTCGGCGGGAGGCAGCCAGGGGAGCAGCCGGTGGTACGGGACGCCGTCGACGTCCACCCGTGCACGCGCGTCGCCGATGCCCTGGCTGAGCGGGTAGCCGAGCCGCGTGACCACGTGGGTGTCGAGGCCCATCCGCCGCTGGGCGAGCGCGATCCGGTGCGTCCGGACGGTGTAGCCGGCGTTCGTGCGGGGCAGCGCGTTCGTCACGAACTGCAGGACGGTGCTGCCGGGCCTGGGCGCGCCGCGCCGTGCCGGGAAGGGGCTGCGGGCCAGCAGGGCGCGCAGATCTTCGGTCTCGCGCCGGACGTCCCGGGGCCGCGGGACGGTCAGCGGGGAATGCCGCAGCCGGGCGCCGAACGGGGTGCGCGCGACCAGCCGCGCCGCCAGCCGCGAGGCCCGTCCGGGATCGTCGCGCAGCTGCCGATACGCGAGTCCGGCCAGGTAGACGGATTTTTTCACCACGGGGCCGGACGCTAAGCGACCCCGATGAACAGAAGGGAAATTGTGTTGGCACCGATCGTGCACGTCCTCGGGGCGCGGCCGAACTTCGTCAAGGCCGCCCCGGTGATCACCGCGCTGCGGGCCGCCGGCGCCGAACAGGCCGTGGTCCACACCGGCCAGCACTACGACGCGCGGATGTCGGAGGTCTTCTTCGACGAGCTGGGCCTTCCCGAGCCCGACGTCAACCTCGGTGTCGGCTCCGGCGGGCACGCCGAGCAGACCGCCGCGCTGCTGATCGGGCTGGAGGCGGAGTTCACGAGCCGTTCACCCGCACTGGTCATCGTGTACGGCGACGTGAACTCGACCATCGCCGCCGCCCTCGTCGCGGCCAAGCTGCACATCCCGGTCGCCCATGTGGAGGCCGGGCTGCGTAGCTTCGACATGACCATGCCGGAGGAGGTGAACCGGCGGGTCACCGACCAGCTGTCCGCGCTGTGCCTGGTCACGAGCCCGGAGGGGATCGGCCACCTGGCCGCCGAGGGCGTCCCGGTGGCGCGGACCCACCTGGTCGGCAACCCGATGATCGACACGCTGCTGGCCAACCTGGACTCCTTCGACACGGACGCCGTGCGCGCCGCCCACGGGCTGCCCGAGCGGTACGTCCTCGCGACGATGCACCGCCCCGCGAACGTGGACGCGCCGGGGACGGCGTCCGCCCTCGTCCGGCACCTGCACGGCGTCGCCGACCTCGCCGACCTGGTCATCCCCGTCCATCCGCGCGGCCGGGCGAACCTGCTCGCCGCCGGGCTGGCCGACCACTCCGGCGTGCACGTCCTGGACCCGCTCGGGTACATCGACTTCATCGCCGCCGTGCGGGGGGCGGCGGCGGTGGTCACGGACTCGGGCGGGCTCCAGGAGGAGACGACGATCCTCGGCGTGCCCTGCCTGACGGTCCGGCCGAACACCGAGCGGCCGATCACCATCACGCACGGCACGAACCGGCTCGTCACGTTCGAAGAACTGGTGCCCGCCGCGCGCAAGGCCCTGGAGTCGGGCGGTGCGGCGTCCGACCGGCGACCGCCCCTGTGGGACGGCCACGCCGGCCCCCGCATCGCCGAAGTGATCATGGAGTTCCTGAGTGAGTGACGCCAAGGACGCGAAGGCGTACCAGCAGCTCGGACGCCTCAAGTCGACGCTGCGCGAGCGCGAGGCGCGCCTCGACGAGCTGGAGAAGCGGCTCACCGCACTGGAGCGGTCGACGGCCGTCCAGTTCGGACGCCTGGTCGCGGGCGCCGCGCGCAATCCGAAGCGCGGCAAGCGGCTGCCGAAGGAGCTGTACCGGCTGTGGCGCAAGCGGAACGCTCCAGTGCCCTCGGCGGGCTCGTCCGCGAAGGGCGTGGAGGCCGACCGGGTCGACCGTCCCGAGAACCGCCTGCTGGTCGCGGGCCCGTGCGACGGTTTGATCATCGCGGGGGTCCTGGCGCCGTCCACGGCGACACAGCTCGCGGAGTACGCGAAGGTCGTCCCGCTGTACCCGCACGACGCCGCGACCGTCCTCGGCTCGGCCGACGTCGACATGCTCGTCGTGGACGCGGCGGCCGGCGAACCCGGCTCCCCCTGGGCCTACCTGGGGGTTCCCGGCATGTACGACCGCGATCTCGCGCTGCACGAGCTCCGCGAGATCGCCGCCGCCCGCTCGCTCCCGCTCGTCCTGTGGGGCCGGACACCGCCCGCGACCCTCGCCTCCCTGCGCTGGGACGCCACCGCCACCGCACCCGGCCACCTCGTCCGTTGAAAGGAACCACCGTGCGACCACGTGCCCTCGTCTACGGCGATGTCGACCTCAACATGATCGACGGGTCGGCGATCTGGGCCCAGGGCATGGTCCAGGCCCTGGCCCGCGCCGGCTGTGAGGTGACCCTGGTCCTGAAGGCGCCCGTCCGGACCGGGCGGCTCGTCGACCCGCTCCGCGCCCTGCCCGGCGTCACCGTCCGCAGCCCGCACGCCGACGGCCTGTTCGACGCGCCGATGACGCCCAAGCAGGCCGCCGCGACTCTCGCCGCGATCGACGCCGAGGCCCCGCACGACCTGGTCGTCGTCCGCGGCCGCCGCCTCGCGGGCAAGCTCGCCGCTGGCCCGCTGGCCGGGCGGCTCTGGACGTACCTGACCGACGTCCCGCAGTCGGCGGCCGAGTTCGGCGCGTCCGCGAAGGCCGAGCTGCGCCGCATCGCGGACGCCTCCCGCGTGCTGCTCTGCCAGACCGAGGAACTGCGCGGCTTCCTGGAGAGCGCCGTCCCGGCGGCGGCCGGCAAGAGCGTCCTGTTCCCGCCGGTCGTCGTGCTCCCCGAGGGCCTGGAGACCCGTCCCGCGGGCGCCCCCGACGGCCCGCTCCGCCTCGTCTACACGGGTAAGTTCGCGCCGCGCTGGAACACCTACGAGATGACGTCCCTGCCCCGCCTGCTCGCCATGCGCGGCGTGGACGCCGAACTCCACATGGTCGGCGACAAGATCCACGACGACCCCGCCGACCCCGGCTTCTCGACCCGCATGCGGACGGCCCTGGAGACCGCCGAGGGCGTCGTCTGGCACGGCGGCCACCCGCGCGCCGAGGCGATGCGCCTCACCGCCGCAGGCGACGTCGGCCTCTCCTGGCGCGACCCGTCCATGGACGCGAGCCTGGAACTGTCCACGAAGGTGCTGGAATGCGGCACGCTGGGCGTCCCGGTCGTCCTGAACCGCACCCCCATGCACGAGACCCTGCTCGGCGCCGACTACCCGCTCTTCGCCGCCACCGAGGACGACGTCCTGGACGCCCTGACCCTCATCGGCAAGAACCCGGACGTCTACACCCTCGCCGCCGACCGCTGCCGCACGGCCGCCACCTCATTCACCCTCGACGCCGCCGCGGAACGCCTCAGCACCTACATCTCCCAGGCGTTCCCTGAGCCGTCCCAGGCCGTCCTTTCGGTCAAACAGCGTCCCCTGCGCGTCGGGGTGGCGGGCCACGACCTGAAGTTCTTCACCCGCCTGCTCGACTACCTGCGCTCCCGCTCCGACATGGAGATCCGCGTAGACCACTGGCCGGCCTTGAAGGCCCACGACGAGAAGCGCAGCCAGGACCTGGTCGACTGGGCGGACGTCATCATCTGCGAATGGTGCGGCCCGAACGCCCTGTGGTTCGCCGCCCGCAAACGTCCCGACCAACGCCTAGTCGTCCGCCTTCACCGCTTCGAGCTCTACGCCCCATGGCCGAAGCAACTCGACATCGACGCAGTAGACCAGGTCATCTGCGTAAGCCCCCACTACACCGACCTGACCCGCGAGCTGACGGGCTGGCCGTCGTCCAAGGTGGTCACGATCCCGAACTGGGTGGACGACGCCCAACTGGACCGCACCAAACTCCCCGGCGCCGAGCACCACCTGGGCATGATCGGCATAGCCCCATCGCGCAAACGCCTGGACCTGGCCCTGGACGTCCTGGAAGAACTACGCCGCGACGACCCCCGCTTCACCCTCTTCATCAAATCCAAACTCCCTTGGGAGTACTGGTGGATCTGGCAGAAGGAAGAGGAGAGAGCCCACTACGAGAAAACATTCCGCCGCATCCGCCGCTCCCGCCTGCTCTCCGGCGGCGTGGTCTTCGACAACTACGGCCGCGACGTGGCGTCCTGGCTGCGCCGCATAGGCTTCGTCCTCTCCACGAGCGACGACGAGAGCTTCCACCTGGCGCCCGCCGAGGGCATGGCCTCCGGCGCCGTCCCGGCCCTACTCCCATGGCCCGGCGCCGAAACCATCTACGACCCCCGCTGGATCCACGAGACCCCCACGGCAATGGCCGCCGCCATATCTGAAACAGTCACCCAAAACCGCTGGGAAAAGGACCGGGAGCTAGCGAGAACCCAGGTAAGAGCCGCCTACGCCCTCCCCGAGGTCTGCCGCCAATGGACAGACCTCCTAGCCAAGTAGGAAGACCGCATGGCCCTCGCCCCATCGAACTGTCGACTCCGCCCAGTCCCACCGGCCTCCGACCAGTAGATGCGCCGTGCCGAGCGGAGACCATCGCCACGATGTGGAAGGGCACCGCGACAGCAACGTCGTCCAACTGCAGCCGACTAGTCCCAATCCCCGGCAGCACGATGCCGTGACCGATAGGCTGGGCGGCAAAGAAGCAGATGAAGCCCGGTCTCATCACATCATGAAGGCATGAGCCGGACGGGAACTAGACAGGTTGCGGGATTGTGGCAATGAAGCCAGCTCCGGATTCTGACTACGAGAAACTGTTCTCGGAGTTCTTGGCAGAATTCAAAAAGCATCACCGCATCTATGTGATGCGTGGAACCTATGAGGGTACCTGCGCCTTCTTGGTTGGGTATGAAGTAGGGGCGGGACGCTCCCTACTCAAGGATTTTCATGAGTGGCTTGCTCTTCGCGGCAAGGGGAGGCGTGAACTCTACTGGCCTTTCCTTGTACTCTGCGAGATCTATCAAGACGGCGCTTGGCCGGATTTCCGATACCTGACACCTGAGGAAGATGAACAGGCGGTGAGCGTCCTGTTCGCCCTTCTTGAGCAGTTCCTTGCAGAGAGAAGAGTTCTGTAACAGCGCCGGCCCGAGCGGAATCGGATCGTGCATCTCACACCAAACATGATCTTGATGGGCACGAGCGCGCACGCTGAACGGCCGTGCCTGCCGACCCCATTGCGTCATATCCGCGGGCTCGGTCTCCATCACGGGCGGAGCCTGGTGTGAGCCCCAAGCGCGCGTGCGATCGTGTCGGTGGCGGTCGCCAGGTCGCCGACCGCGCTGATCGTGCCGCCGATCGGAGCCCGGGTGAATACCCAGGTGCCGCGAATGAAGTCGGCGCTGATCTCGGTGAACTTGCTGGGTGACTCGGTGTTGATTACGTAGAGGACGGGTGTGCCGTTGCGCGGGACGATGCCGCTCGACATTCCGCCGTACTTGCGCACGGCCTCATCGAGTGCGGTCAGGAACGGGCGTCGTCCGCTCGTGGTCGTCGGGTGGCCGGTGGCCATCTTCGTGTCAGCTCTCGTCGCGGGGCATGCCTGGACTGCCGGTACGGATGGTGAAGGCGGACTCGGTGCCCACTACGGGTGCATGCGCGACCACACCCACTTACCGCCGGCCGGGTCGGCGGTGACGCCGCACTTGGCGGACATGGCCTGGACGATGTGCAGACCCCAGCCGCCGTTGTCGTCGAACGCCTGCTCGGAGAGGTCGAGGTCGTCGAGGGTGAGTTCCTTCACCGGCTTGGCCTTGGGCAGCTCGTGGTCGGCGTCCCAGACGGCGATGATGATCCCGTAGGCGTCGCGGCTGAGCTGGAGACGGATCTCCTCGTCCGGCGTCTGGCGGACCGCGTTGGTGACGAGCTCCGAGACGACGAGAAGCGCACTATCGAGAATGTGCGAGTAGTCCCATTTACGGATTTGTGTGTCCGTGAGGGTGCGCGCCAGCCCCACTGCGGAATGCGTGCCCATAAGGGTCATGATCGGCTCTGTTGCCGCTGTCCTCGCCATCGTCCCGTCCTTGCCCAAGAATCCGATTTCCTGCGACAAGGATCACCGGCCCGTTTTAAGGTTTCGCTGTAATCAGCCGAATCGGAAACAGGAGCAACGATGCCGATCGTTCGTGACCCCCTTGACCCCAGGATCTCCATGTGGCACTTCCTGGCCTTCTGTATGCGCTTCTTCAGGGGAGAAGATGGGGCTGTCGCTCACCCAGTGCGGGGAGATCATCGGAGCGGCTCGGTCGACTGTTTCCAACCTGGAAGCAGGGCGTCGGCGCCCGCAGGACGACCAGATGCGGCTACTCGACAGGGCGTACGGGACCGGACTACTTTTCCAGGTTTTGCTTTGGTTTGCCCGAATGGCGCACGACCCGGACTGGGGTCGTCAGATCGACAAGTATGAGGAAGAGGCATCTCGGTCAAGACCTACCACGGCCAGGTCGTCCCGCTTGCTCTCCAGACGGACGACTACACATGGGCCTGCGTCCGGGCGAGTAAATTCAAGGACCTGGACGCCACCATGACTCGCCGGACGGATAAGAAAAAGGCGTACTGGGACAAAGGAGACTCCCTCCTCGCCTGGACGGTGATCGATGAGGCGGTCCTGGCACGTCCAGTCGGTGGCGCGGAGGTCATGAGGAAGCAGCTTGAGCACCTGCTCGAACTCGCCACGCTCTCGCACGTGAGCCTGCGGGTGGTCCCCTTCTCCTCGGGCGAGCACATGGGCCTCGATGGGTCGATGCAGATCTTCGGCCTGGAGGACCGGGACGTCGCCTACTCCGGTGCGCTGAACGGCGGCCGCTTGATCGAAACGCCTGGCGAAGTTCGGGAGCTTTCGATTACGTCCGACCGTATCGGCGTGAAGGCTGCCTCCGAGGAAGCCGCTCGCGAGATCGTTGAACAGTACTTGGAGAGGTACACATGATCGTCCAGTGGCGCAAGAGTTCTTACAGCGGCGGCGTGAACGACGAGCAGTGTGTTGAGCTGGGACGGCTTGAGCCAGAGGTCGGGATCGGGGTTCGTGACAGCAAGGACCCGGATGGGGAACACCTCACCTTGTCCGTCGTCCAGTTCGCCGACCTGATCGAGCAGGTCAAGCGGCACTCGACGCGGTAGCCATGGCCGTGCAGTGGCGTAAGAGTTCTCACAGCGGTGGTGCGGATGATCAGCACTGCCTTGAGCTGGGACGGCTTTCGCCGGGGGTTGGCGTGCGTGACAGCAAGGATCCGGGTGGAGGACACCTCACCTTGTCCGTTGCGCAGTTCGCCGACCTGATCGGGCAGGTCAAGCAGCAGCCTACTCGCTGAGCGTCCAGCCCTGGCTCGCCCGTCTCTTTCGTCTTCGCGCATGCGTGGCGAAGTGCGAGGTGCCTCTGATCACTGGCCGCCAAGCGTGACACCGATGAGTACCGGCTCGCCCACCAAGAAGCGCGCCCGGCACTCGCCCCGCCGTGTCCCGCATCGAATCCGGCGGTGGAGGTGTTCCGCCCCTGGCCCCGCTCAACCGGCTTGAGCATGCCCTCGGCCTGCGATTCCGGGGCGTCATCGGTGAGGCTGACGCTGGCGTGGCGGAGACGGGGCCCCTCTCTGCTGAATGAAGAGCCGGCCACGACGTCCGGTCACGGTGCCCAGCACGCGCACCCGCCCGCTCAACGAGGCAGGCCGGGCCGGGGGCGACGGAATGCGGACCCTGCGAGGCCGTTGCCAGGCCTGCGGGGTTGTTGCATGGGGATCTGTGGTTGCGGCGAGATGGCCGCGCGCACCATCGAGGCGGTCTCCAGATCGATCAACTCCGGGTGAGTGCAGCTTGCGTGCCAGCCGCTGTCGGGGGAGGCCATCGCCTTTGACGTCGGCCAGCCGACGGAACACGATCGAGGCGTCGACGACCAGGCTCACCGGTGCCCGTCGCGCATGGCTTGGCGGATGAAGTCGGGGTTGTAAGGCACCGGTTCATCGGCTGCGATCTTGGCCATCACCTCGTCCGGCGTCGGTGTGGCGGCTTCCTCGTTGAGGAGGTCTCGCACATAGGCCGTCAGTGACTTGCCGTCTTGTTCGGCTCGTGCCTTCAGCATCCGCTCGGTCTCATCGGGGACGTCCCGGATCTGAATGACTCCCGTGCATGCGTTTTAGCACGCAAGTGCATGCGGTGCTGATTGATTTACTGGTCGTCGCCGAACACGGCGGTCTCGTCCTGGCCGCCGAGGGTCTTGCGGCGTTCGGCGAGCCGGTGGCCGTCGATGTAGGACTGAGCTGATTCCAACCTCATTCGGCCTGGTGGTGAAGAGTGAGGATGGCTTGGACGATGGCGGTCAGGCGGCTGGGTGAGCAGCGGGCCTTCCGCAGGATGTGCCAGCGCTTGAGGGTCGCGGCG
>NZ_SMJW01000114.1 GCF_004348335.1 Actinomadura bangladeshensis
GGGGACGGTTATCCGGGGGGTGTTCGGGTGGCAGGCGGCGGTCACGCTCGGGCGGCCCGCGCAGCGGTCGGAGCAGTAGCGGCGGGAGCGGTTCGCGGTCGTGTCGAAGAAGACCCGCTCGCAGCCGTCCGCGCGGCAGGTGCCGAGCCGGTCCAGGCCGTGCGAGGCGATCCTCGCGGCGAGGCCCATCGCGGCGCGGGCCGCGTAGCGGTCGGTGATCGAACCGGCCTCGTTGAAGTGCAGGTGCCAGTTCTTGCCGTCGTGCCGGGTGAGGTTCGGGTGCACCGGATGGTGGATGAGCAGCGTGTTGAGGCGGTCGGCGGCGCCGTCCTCGTCGCCGTCCGCGGCCGCGGCGAAGATGGCGCGCAGTTGCGCGCGCAGTTCGCGCATGGCGTCGAGGTCGCGGTGCGCGGTGCGCCCGCCGAAATGCGGCCGGTGCGCGAGCAGGGCCCGCAGCCCGTCGAGATCGCGCAGGTCGTCCCCGTCGGGGCGGCGCGTGTTCACGAGATCGATCGCCAGGTCTGCGTACGAGGCCAGATTCACTGTCGCTCCCGACGGACTCGACCGGATCGGACGAATTGCCAGGGTCTATTCCCCTATAGCGAGGATTACACGCATTTTAGGGAGGATCTACGGCCTAGTTCACGAGGACGGCATGAAATTCTTCCGGAGTCGGGCCGCCGGTGCCCGGATTTATGGACCAATCGAACGGCCCGTGCTCCGCGATGGGGCACGGGCCGTCCGGAGGCGGGCGGGTCAGCTGCGGTTGACGCCCTCGCGGCGGGCCTGGTCGGCGACCGCGGCGGTGACGGCGGGGGCGACCCGGTCGTCGAAGGGGTTCGGGATGATGTAGTCGGCGGTCAGGTCGTCGCCGACGATGTCGGCCAGCGCGTTCGCGGCGGCCAGCTTCATGCCCTCGGTGATGGTGTGGGCCCGGACGTCCAGCGCGCCGCGGAAGATGCCCGGGAACGCCAGCACGTTGTTGATCTGGTTCGGGAAGTCGCTGCGGCCGGTCGCGACGACCTTGGCGTGGCGGCGCGCGACCTCCGGGTGGACCTCGGGGGTCGGGTTGGAGAGGGCGAAGACGATCGCGTTCTCCGACATGGTGGCGACGCAGGACTCGTGGACGGTGCTGCCGGACAGGCCGATGAACACGTCCGCGCCGCGCAGCGCCTCCTCGGTGGAGCCCTTCAGGTGCGACCGGTTGGTGATCGCGGCGATGCGCTCCTTGACCGGGTTCAGCCCGTCGCGGCCCTCGTGGATGAGGCCCTTGCTGTCCGACAGCGCTATGTCGCCGATGCCGCCCTCGATCAGCATCTTGGAGACGGCGATGCCGGACGCGCCGGCGCCGGCGACGACCGCGCGCAGCTCGGAGAGGGGCTTGCCGACGAAGCGGGCCGCGTTCTTCAGCGCGGCGAGCACGACGATCGCGGTGCCGTGCTGGTCGTCGTGGAAGACGGGGATGTCGAGCGCGGCGCGCAGCCGGTCCTCGATCTCGAAGCAGCGGGGGGCGCTGATGTCCTCCAGGTTGATGCCGCCGAAGCTCGGCGCCATCCGGATCACCGTGTCGACGATCTCGTCCACGCCCGTGCAGCTCAGCGCGATCGGCACCGAGTCGACGTCGGCGAACTCCTTGAACAGCAGGGACTTGCCCTCCATGACCGGCATGGACGCGGCGGGACCGATGTCGCCGAGGCCGAGCACGGCGGTGCCGTCGGTGACGACCGCGACGACCCTGGACGTCCAGGTGTAGTCGTAGGCCAGCTCGGGGTTGTCGGCGATGGCGGTGCACACGCGGGCGACGCCCGGGGTGTAGGCCAGCGAGAGGTCGTCCTTGTTGCGGACCGGGATGGTCGAGCGCATCTCCAGCTTGCCGCCGCGGTGCAGCGGGAAGGCCGGATCGTCGTCCAGTGAGAGCGGTTCGGTGGTAATGGGCTCAGCAGCCACAGCGACCCCTGTCAGTGAAAGTTGGCTTTCTTGCGATGCCGCCGCGGTGGTGGTGGCGTGGTGGCCGGACACCTGGTGGTCATCTCGCGACGTACGGGGGTCACCCGTTGTCCGATTGTGCCACACGGGGTCCGGCCTCCCCTGTGGCCGGGGTGGGTGTTGACCGTCACGTGACGGTCGCCACATGTAGTGGTCCGGTAGCACACGGTGCGCAACGGGGAGGTCGGCGCGCGGTTCCGGCGCTACCTCGTTGCGTGATTGTTTCGGACCCTTTATCCAGATCAGGGAGGTTGTGCGCCAAACTGTGCACCTGACCTTCGGATCTACGCTGATCCGACGCAACCATCTGGAGGGGGACCAGTGACCACCGGTTCTCTGCGCCGCCGCCTCGTCGCGGCGAGCGCTCTCGTGCTGACCGGCGCCCTCGCCCTGTCCGCATGCGGTGACAGCGACGACTCTGGCGACTCGAACGGCGCCGCCTCGAACACGAGCGTGGACAGCAAGCTCGCGGCCATGGTCCCGGACGCGATCAAGAGCGACGGCAAGATCTCGATCGGCACCGACGCGTCCTACCCGCCCAACGAGTCCGTCGACCCCGCGTCGCAGAAGATCGTCGGCTGGGACGTCGACCTGTTCACGGCGGTGGCGGGCAAGCTGGGCCTGAAGACCGAGTTCCAGAACGCCGGTTTCGACACGATCATCCCGGGCGTCCAGTCCGGCAAGTACGAGATCGGCGTCTCGTCCTTCACCGACAACAAGGAGCGGGAGAAGGCGGTCGACTTCGTCACCTACTACTCCGCCGGGACGTCGTGGGCCGCGCTCAAGGGCAACCCCGACGGCGTCACCCCTGACAACGCCTGCGGCAAGAGCATCGGCGTCCAGCACGGCACCGTCCAGGTCCAGGACCTGGAGGCGCGGAGCAAGAAGTGCACCGACGCGGGCAAGCCGGCCATCAAGACCGTCGTCCGCAACCAGCAGACCGAGGTCACCAACGACCTGGTGGCGGGCAAGGTGCAGGCGATGGCGGCCGACTCGCCGATCGCCGGCTACGCGGTGAAGCAGACCGGCGGCAAGCTGGAGCTCATCGGCGAGGTGTACGACACCGCTCCGTACGGCTTCATCTTCAAGAAGGAGAACGGCCAGTTCAAGGAGGCCGTGCAGGGTGCGCTCAAGGCGCTGATCAGCGACGGCACCTACAAGCAGATCCTGGAGAAGTACGGCGTGGAGAGCGGCGCGATCACCGACCCGGCGATCAACGCGGCGCAGAGCTGATCGAATGACGGTCGACACCGACGTCGAAGGGGGACGGCCCGAAACGATCAAGGCCGTCCCCGTGCGGCACCCGGGCCGCTGGGTGGCCGCCGCCGTCATCGCGGTGCTCGCCGCGATGTTCGTCCACTTCCTGCTGACCAGCAAGTCCCTGGAATGGTCGGAGCAGTGGAAGTACCTGTTCTCCAAGCCGGTGCTGATGGGCGTCCGGAACACCATCTGGCTCACCGTGGTCGCTATGGCCGGCGGCGTGCTGCTCGGGATCGTCCTCTCACTGATGCGGCTGTCCGCGAACCCGCTGCTGAGCGGGGCGGCCTGGCTCTACCTCTGGTTCTTCCGCGGTACGCCGCTCTACACGCAGCTCCTCATCTGGGGTGCGATCGGCTCGCTGTTCCCCACGGTCGGGATCGGGATCCCGTTCGGACCCGAGTTCCACACCTGGCAGACGCAGACGCTGATCAACGCCGCGAGCGCCGCGGCGCTGGGGCTGACGCTCAATGAGGCCGCCTACATGGCGGAGATCATCCGTGCCGGGATCCTCTCGGTGGACGAGGGCCAGCAGGAGGCGTCCAGCGCCCTCGGCATGTCCCGCACGCAGACCATGCGCCGGATCGTGCTGCCGCAGGCGATGCGCGTGATCGTCCCCCCGACGGGGAACGAGGCGCTCTCGACACTGAAGAACACCTCGCTGGTCGTCGCCATCCCCTACGCGGAGCTGACGCGCACGCAGGAGACGATCTCCGCCGTCACGTACAAGGTCATCCCGATGCTGGTGATGGCCTGCCTCTGGTACCTGGCGCTGTCCTCGATCATGATGGTCGGCCAGCACTACCTGGAGCGCCACTACAGCAAGGGCGTCCGCGGCAGCAACGGCGAGGAGTCCGAGGCCCGGCAGTGGCTTCGCCTCCGCGCCAGGGGCGGCGGGCAATGAGCGGAGGTGAGGGGACCGTGAGCGGCGTGCCCACCGGTGAGACCGCGGCCGAGGCCGCCGGCCTGGTCGTCAAGGCCGAGCGGGTGCACAAGTCGTTCGGGCGGCTGGAGGTGCTGAAGGGCATCGACCTGGAGGTCAAGCCCGGCGAGGTGATGTGCGTCGTCGGACCGTCCGGGTCGGGCAAGTCCACGTTCCTGCGCTGCATGAACCACCTGGAGAAGATCAACGCGGGCCGGCTGTGGGTGAACGGCCATCTGGTCGGCTACCGGCAGCATGGCGGCAAGCTCTACGAGCTGCGCGACCGGGAGGTCGCCGCGCAGCGCCGTGACATCGGCATGGTGTTCCAGCGGTTCAACCTCTTCCCCCACAAGACGGCGCTGGAGAACGTCATGGGGGCGCCGTTGTGGGTCAAGAAGCTGCCGAAGGACCAGGTCAAGCAGCAGGCGCTCACGCTGCTGGAGCGCGTCGGGCTCGCCGACAAGGCGAACAGCTACCCGTCCCAGCTGTCCGGCGGGCAGCAGCAGCGGGTGGCCATCGCGCGGGCGCTCGCCATGGAACCGGCCCTGATGCTGTTCGACGAGCCGACGTCCGCGCTCGACCCCGAACTCGTCGGCGAGGTGCTCGAGGTCATGAAGCAGCTCGCCCTCGACGGCATGACCATGGTCGTGGTCACCCACGAGATGGGCTTCGCCCGCGAGGTCGGCGACTCGCTCGTCTTCATGGACGGCGGCGTCGTGGTCGAGGAGGGCACCCCGCGTGAGGTGCTGACCAACCCGCAGCACCCCCGCACCCAGGACTTCCTCTCCAAGGTCCTCTAGCGCGAGCCGGCTCAGCGGCCCGCGAAGAAGGAGATCATTTCTCGGGTCGCGGGGCCGCCCTCGGGCCGGACCACCAGGGGGACGTGCTGGTGGCGCGGCACGAACAGGTAGCCCGGGAACGGGGTGTCGTGGTCGGGGCAGGCGGTGAACGTGATCGCGTGGTCGGCCTCCGCAGGCGTGCGCGCTCCCTGGGCGGCCTCGCTGTAGAGCAGGCCCGCGGCGGCGTGGTACTCCGCCGGGATCGACAGCGTGGCCGTCTTCCCCGCGCGCAGGACGACGCCGACCTTGTAGCGGCCGTCGCGCCCGTGGCCGATCGGGTCGGCGTCCGCCCAGGTGCGGAGGCCGCTGATGATGAGCGGTTCCACGACGAGGTCGCCTGGGCCGGTTTTGACGGGGCCGTCGCCTTCTTCCGGGAATGAGGCGTTCCGGTTGGCGCAGTTCATGATCCGCGGGTTGGCGAGGTCGCCCGGCGGCGCGGCGGTGGGACGGCCGGTGGCGCCGTCCGCCTGCTCCGGGCGAGGCGTCCCCGTGCAGGCCGCCGCCGTGAGCATCAGCGCGGCGAGGAGGAGCGCCCGGATCCGCATGGGGGCATTGTCGCGGAGCGTCCGCGCCGCCGGAAGGGACCGGCCCCACCGGCCGCCCGGACCCCGGAGACGGTTAGTGTCGGGGGCATGCTCGCTGTCACTGCCACACAGATCGACGCAGATAATCCGCTGAACGGGCTGACGGTGGGGGAGCGGCCCGACCCCGAGGTACCGGACGGCTGGACGACCGTCGCGGTGAAGGCCACCGCGCTCAACCACCACGACCTGTGGTCGCTGAAGGGCGTCGGCCTCCCCGCCGAGAGGCTCCCGATGATCCTCGGCTGCGACGCGGCCGGGGTCGACGAGAACGGCAACGAGGTCATCGTCCACTCGGTGGTCGGCGACCCGGAGCGGGGCGGCGGCGACGAGACCCTCGACCCGAAGCGGTCGCTGCTGTCGGAGGTCCACCCGGGGACGCTGGCGGAGAAGGTCGCGGTGCCGCGCCGCAACCTCGTGCCGAAGCCCGCCGAGCTGTCGTTCGAGGAGGCGGCCTGCCTGCCGACGGCGTGGCTCACCGCCTACCGGATGCTGTTCGACAAGGCGGGGCTGCAGCCCGGGTCGTCGGTGCTGGTGCAGGGCGCCGGCGGCGGCGTGGCGACGGCCGCGATCGCGCTGGCGTCGGCCGCCGGGTTCCGCGTGTACGCGACGAGCCGGAGCGAGGCCAAGCGCAAGAAGGCCGAGGAGCTCGGGGCGGACGCGGCGTTCGAGACGGGCGCGCGGCTGCCCGAGCGGGTCGACGCCGTCATCGAGACCGTCGGCCAGGCGACCTGGTCGCACTCGCTGAAGTCGCTGCGGCCCGGCGGCCGGATCGTGGTGTCCGGCGCCACCAGCGGCCAGGTGCCGCCCGCCGAGCTGAACCGGGTGTTCTTCCTCCAGCTGTCGGTGGTCGGCTCCACGATGGGGACGCGGGCGCAGCTGGAGCGGCTCGCCCGGTTCCTGGTCAAGACCGGCACCCGGCCGCGGATCGACCGGACGCTGCCGCTGAGCGAGGCCCGCGCGGGGTTCGCCGCGATGGCCGAGGGCGACATCTTCGGGAAGATCGTCTTCACGCCGTGAGCCGGCGGGGCCGTGGCCGGGACGCCCCGGTCACGGCTCCTTGCGGAAGATCTCCTTCTTCAGGCGCTCCCGGGTCTCGTCCAGCAGCGCCTGCGCGGCGGCGAGGTCGTCCTCGCCCAGCCGGGCCTTCTTCGCCGACTTGCGGACGTCCTCGACGAACGTGCGGAGCAGGCGCTCCAGCTTGAGGCGCGCGACGTCGTCGCGGGTGCCGGTCGCCGTCTTCCACGCGTCGTCCCAGTTCTGCCGCCACTCCTCCTTCCACGCCTGCTTCTGGTCGCGCCAGTACTCCTTCTGCCGCTTCCACTCGTCCTTCTGGCGCTCGGTGGTCTCCTTCCACGCCTCCTTGGACGTGGCCTTGCCCTGGTCGCGCATCGTCCGGGCGGCCTGGGTCAGCTCCTCGCGCAGGGTCCGGACGGTCTGCCGCACGTCCTCCTGCACGCCGCGCGCGAACTCCTGCGCCGAGGCGGAGATCTCCTCCTCCAGGTCGGCCAGCTCGTCCATCCGGCGCTCCAGCTCCTCGCGGCCCTTGTCGGTCAGCGAGTACACCTTCTTGCCCTTGACCACCTCGTGCGTGACCAGCCCCTCGGACTCCAGCCGCGCGAGCCGCGGGTAGATCGTGCCGGGGGAGGGCGAGTAGACCCCGAGGAACCGGTCCTGCAGCAGCCGGATCACCTCGTAGCCGTGCCGCGGGCTCTCCTCCAGCAGCTTCAGCAGGTACAGCCGCAGCCGCCCATGCCCGAAAACGGGGCTCACGTCTCACTTCTCCATTCGGGGGCCGGTGTCGGTGGTGATCTCGGGGGCGTCGTCGTCGCGACCGAGGAGGGTGATCGCGCCGGAGACGGTGTTGACGGTCAGCCGGCCGCCGCCGTCGCCGAGCTTGCCGGTGACGCTCTGCGCGATGGTGCGGTCCTGGCGGCCGAGTCCGGGGAAGGACGTCTCGATCCGGCCGGCGGCGGAGCTGAGCGAGACCTGCGTGCCGGCGGACTCCGGGACGCGCAGCGCCACCTCGCCCGACACCGTGTTGACGTCCACGGCGGCGTCGCCGGACAGGTCGACGTCGGCGGCGATGCGGCCGCTGACCGTGCGGGCTCCGAGGCGGTCGATGGACGCGCCCGCGAGGGCGAGGTCGCCGGAGACGGAGGTGAACGACACCGTCCCGTCCAGGCCCTGCGCCTCGATCGCGCCGGACACGGTGTTGGCGTCGATCGCGCCCGCGACGCCGTCCAGCGTCACGTTGCCGGTCGCGCTCTTGATGGACGTGCGGGTCGTCATGCCGGTCACGACCGCGTCCGCCGACACCAGGGTCAGCGAGACCGGGCAGTCGTGCGGGACGGTCACCGTGATCGCCGTGCGGACGTTGTGGGTGCGCAGCCAGCTCAGCACGCCCTCCCACAGCTTCTCGTGCGTGACCGTCAGCATGCCCGCCTCGTGCGTGACCGTCACCGGCGGGCCCTGGACGTCGCCGACCATGATGGACGGCCGCTCGTCGGAGGCGAGCACCGAGACGCTGCCCGCGATCACCGTTACCCGCAGCGCGACCACGCCGTCGAAGTCCAGGGAGGTCGGTTCCTCGATCGTCCAGCGCGACATCGCGATGTGCCCTTCGTCCGGCTCCGCCATCACTAGACACGATATGTCGCGTCTCCGGAAAGTCAAGACATGTCGTGTTGCGGGGGCGGAGTGCCCTGTCATTCTGGGGGGACGGCCCTCCAGACCCCCCGGAGGGGGACTGACCGGTGCCGTCCGCTCCGCTGGCGCTCCGCTCCAGCCACCGGTCAGTCGTCCTCGTCGTCGTCCAGCCGGGCCAGCCAGGTGGCGAGGCGGTCGACGGGCGTCTCGAACTCGGGGTTCAGGTCCACGAACTCGCGGAGCCGCTCGGCCAGCCAGGTCAGGCTGACCTCCTCCGCGCCGCGCCGGTCCGTCAGTTCCTCGATGCCCCGATCGGTGAAGTACATGTACGGGCGTCTTCCTTCTCGATCATGCCGTCGGGACGCCGAGGGCTCCGGCGCGACGCACCGGAGCCCTCGGGTCTCGTCGATTCCTTACGCCGTCCGGCCTACTTGCGGTCGCCGAACAGCCTCGCCAGCAGGGCCTCCTGCTCGGCCTGGTGCAGCTTCGCCGAACCGACGGCCGGGGACGAGGACGCCGGGCGCGACACCCGCGACATCCTCAGGCCCTCGATGTGGTGCGGCAGCTTCAGCGCCATGAACGGCCAGGCACCCATGTTCGCGGGCTCGTCCTGCACCCACACGACCTCGGCGTCCGCCGGGTACTTGGCCAGCTCCGCCTTGATCTCGTCGACCGGCGGCGGGTACAGCCGCTCGACCCGCACGACCGCGGTGTCGTTCGCGCCCGCCGACTGCCGGGCCTTCACCACGTCGTAGTAGATCTTGCCGGTGGTGAGCAGCACCCGCCGCACGCCCGCCGGGTCGATCGCCGGGTCGCTCTCCGGGATCACCGGCTGGAACACGCCGTCGGTGATCTGCTCCACCGGCGAGGTGGCCGCCTTCAGCCGCAGCAGCGACTTCGGCGTGAACACGACCAGCGGCTTGTTGCGGCCCGACAGCACCTGCCAGCGCAGCAGGTGGAAGTAGTTCGCCGGCGTGGTCGGGTACACCACGGTCATGTTGTCCTGCGCGCACAGCTGCAGGTACCGCTCGATCCGCGCGGACGAGTGGTCGGGCCCCTGGCCCTCGTAGCCGTGCGGCAGCAGCAGCACGACGCCCGAGTGCTGGCCCCACTTCTGCTCGCCGGACGAGATGTACTCGTCCACCACCGACTGGGCGCCGTTGGCGAAGTCGCCGAACTGGGCCTCCCAGCAGACGAGCGCGTCCGGCCGCGTCATCGAGTAGCCGTACTCGAAGCCCATCGCCGCGTACTCGCTGAGCAGCGAGTCGTGCACGTAGAACTTCGACACGCCCTGCCCGAACTGCTTCAGCGGCGTGTACTCCTCGCCCGTCTTGCGGTCGACCAGCACCGCGTGCCGCTGGCCGAACGTGCCGCGCCGGGTGTCCTGGCCGACGAGCCGCACCGGGCGGCCGTCGATCAGCAGCGAGCCCATCGCCAGCAGCTCGCCGGTCGCCCAGTCGATCGCGTCGTCCTCGATCATCTGCGCGCGGCGCTGCAGGATCGGCTGGAGCCGCGGGTGCGGGGTGAAGCCCTGCGGCAGGCTGACCTGCGTCTCGATGATCCGCTTGACGGTCTCCTGCGGGATCGCCGTGCCGGCCTTGCCGTGGTCGATCGGGATGCGCTCCTCGACGTCCGGCTTCACGACCGAGCCCGGCTCGAGCGGCTTCTTCACCGCCTCGCGGGTCTCGGTGAAGGCCCGCTCCAGCTGCTCCTGGTAGTCGCGCAGGGCCTGCTCGGCCTCCTCCACCGTGATGTCGCCGCGGCCGATCAGCGCCTCGGTGTAGAGCTTGCGCACCGAGCGCTTCGCGTCGATCAGGTCGTACATCAGCGGCTGGGTGAACGAGGGGTTCTCGCCCTCGTTGTGGCCCCGGCGCCGGTAGCAGACCATGTCGACGACGACGTCCTTCTTGAACGTCTGCCGGTACTCGAACGCCAGCCGCGCGACCCGGGCGCACGCCTCGGGGTCGTCGCCGTTCACGTGGAAGATCGGCGCCTGGATCATCCGCGCCACGTCGGTCGCGTACACGCTGGACCGCGAGTACTCGGGGGCGGTGGTGAAGCCGACCTGGTTGTTGATGATGACGTGCACGGTGCCGCCGGTGCGGTAGCCGCGCAGCTGCGACAGGTTCAGCGTCTCGGCGACCACGCCCTGCCCGGCGAACGCGGCGTCGCCGTGGATCAGGATCGGCAGCACGGTGAAGCCGGCCTCGCCGACGTCCAGGACGTCCTGCTTGGCGCGGACGACGCCCTCCAGCACCGGGTCGACCGTCTCCAGGTGGGACGGGTTCGCGACCAGCTCGGTGTGGATCTTGGAGCCGTCGCCGGCGACGAAGTCGCCGGACGCGCCCAGGTGGTACTTCACGTCGCCGGAGCCCTGCGCGCTGCGCGGGTCGAGGTTGCCCTCGAACTCGCCGAAGATCTGCCCGTAGGACTTGCCGACGATGTTGGCGAGGACGTTCAGCCGGCCGCGGTGGGCCATGCCGATGACGACCTCGTCGAGGTTCTCCTTCGCCGCCGCCGAGATGACCGAGTCCAGCAGCGGTATGACCGACTCGCCGCCCTCCAGCGAGAACCGCTTCTGCCCGACGAACTTCGTCTGCAGGAACGTCTCGAACGCCTCGGCGCTGTTCAGGCGGCGCAGCACGTGCAGCTGCTCCTCGCGCGACGGCTTGTCGTGCGGGACCTCCACGCGCTCCTGGATCCAGGCGCGCTCCTCCGGGTCCTGGATGTGCATGTACTCGATGCCGACCGTCCGGCAGTACGCCATCCGCAGCACGCCGAGGATGTCGCGCAGCTTCATCGTCGGCTTGCCGCCGAACCCGCCGGTCGCGAACTCGCGCTCCAGGTCCCACAGGGTGAGGCCGTGCTTGAGGATGTCGAGGTCGGGGTGGCGGCGCTGCTTGTACTCCAGCGGGTCGGTGTCGGCCATGAGGTGGCCGCGGACCCGGTAGGCGTGGATCAGCTCGTGGACGCGGGCGACCTTGGCGACGTCGTCGTCATGGCTCGCGGAGATGTCCTTGACCCAGCGCACCGGCTCGTAGGGGATGCGCAGCGCCTCGAAGATCTCGTCGTAGAAGCCGTCCTCGCCGAGCAGCAGCTCGTGGATGCGGCGCAGGAAGTCGCCGGACTGCGCGCCCTGGATGATGCGGTGGTCGTAGGTGGAGGTCAGCGTCATGACCTTGCTGATCCCCATCCGCGACAGCGTCTCGCCGGACGCGCCCGCGAACTCGGCCGGGTACTCCATCGCGCCCACGCCGATGATCGTGCCCTGGCCGGGCATCAGCCGCGGCACCGAGTGGACGGTGCCGATCGTGCCCGGGTTCGTCAGGCTGATCGTGGTGCCCTGGAAGTCCTCCAGGGTGAGCTTGCCGCCGCGGGCCTTGCGGACGATCTCCTCGTAGGCGGCCCAGAACTGGCGGAAGTCCAGCGTCTCGGCGGCCTTGATGCTCGGCACGACGAGCTGCCGGGAGCCGTCGCCCTTCTGCAGGTCGATCGCCAGCCCGAAGTTGACGTGCTCGGGCCGGACCAGCACCGGCTTGCCGTCCACCTCGGTGAACGCGGCGTTCATCTCCGGCATGGCCGCGAGCGCCTTGACGATCGCGTACCCGATGAGGTGCGTGAACGAGACCTTGCCGCCCCGCCCGCGCTTCAGGTGGTTGTTGATGACGATGCGGTTGTCGATCAGCAGCTTCGCCGGGACGGCCCGCACGCTCGTCGCCGTCGGCACGCCGAGGCTGGCCTCCATGTTGGTGGCCGTCCGGGCGGCGACGCCGCGCAGCCGGACCTCCTCGGCGCCCGCCGGCACCGGCGGCGGAGCAGGCCTCTCCGCCGCCTTCGGCGCGGGCTTCGGCGCCTTCGCGGGCGCCGGCGGCGGCGCCGTCGGCCGCTGCGATGTCGGCGGGGCGGCCGCGGTGCCGTTCGCGGCCGGGGCCGCGCCCTCGGTGGGCGCCTGGGGGGACGCGGGGGTCACGGACGACGGCCGGCTGTCCGGCCGGTAGTCCGCGAAGAAGTTCCACCAGGCTTCGTCAACGGAGTTCGGGTCTTCGAGGTACTTCTGGTACAGCTCGTCGACCAGCCACTCGTTGGCGCCGAAATCTGTGATCTTGGGGTCGGCACTTGTTTGCGACGACTCTGTCGACACGGCGGAGATCGCCCTCTTCCGCTGCTCGCAGGTGAGTTCTGAGACGAACCCCAGGCTACCGTGTTTATCGCCCCGCGCTCGGCGGCATGGGCGAGAGCGCCGCCGGGCCCGTTTCCCGGATCAGTGGGTGTGCTGCGGGACGGTCGGGCCCTCGCTGGCCTGGACGAGCACGAAGCCCTGCCCCTGGTAGGCGAGCTGCATGGCCTCTCCGCTGCCGCGGCCGATCAGGGCGCCGGCCTTGAAGGTGCGGTTGACGCCGACCTGGAGGCTGGTGCTCCACGCCACGGCGGACTGGCCATCCGCGAACGTGGGGGCGCGGCCGCAGTCGAGCATGACGGGCGTCCCGTGCGTGGTGAGCGCCACCCAGCCGGTGCCCTGCAGGGTGGTGTTGAACAGGCCGCCGGCGGCGATGCCCGCGCCCTGGACGCGCTGGATGTCGGACTGCAGCGTCGAGTCGTAGGCGAGGATGTTCTTGCCGTTGACGGTGAGGCCCTCGTTCTCCAGGTAGAACAGGTGGATGTCGTCGGCGTCGTTCGCGACGAACAGCAGGCCCTGGCCCTTGACGCGCATCAGCGGCACGCCCTCGCCGGTCAGCGCCTTCTTCATGAACTTGCCGATGCCGCCCGAGCCCTCGTAGTCGAACTCCATCTGGCCCTGGAAGGCGACCATGGAGCCCTGCCGGGCCAGGACGTCCCCGTTCAGGTGGACCCGGAGCATCTTGGAGTTCTGTAGGGCGAAATGGCCGGGAAGCTGCTGGCCCTGGTCGAGGTTGCCGAAGAACTGGCTGCGCATGGTCGGGTCATGCCTTTCGTGCGGATTGATGGAGATCCGCCAGCATAACGAGGGTCACCGTCAGTCGGCCCCGTCAAGGGAGGTCGCGCCCGTGGGGGGCGGTCCAGTCGACGGCCGGGCCCTTGGCGACCACGCCGGACGGGTTGATGTTCCGCTGCGTCACGTAGTAGTGGCGCTTGATGTGGTCGAAGTTCGTCGTCTCGCCGAACGCGGGGATCGCGTACAGGTCGCGGGCGTAGGCCCAGAGGTTGTCGTAGTCGGCCAGCCGCCGCAGGTTGCACTTGAAGTGGCCGTGGTAGACGGCGTCGAAGCGGGCCAGCGTCGGGTAGAGGCGGACGTCGGCCTCGGTGATCTCGTCGCCGAACAGGTAGCGGCGGCCGCCGAGGCGCTCCTCGATCCGGTCGAGGGTGTCGAAGAGCGCGTCGAACGCCTCCTCGTAGGCGTCCTGGGACGTGGCGAACCCGGCCTTGTAGACGCCGTTGTTGACGGTCCTGTAGACGAGGTCGTTCAGCTCGTCGATCTCGGGGCGGAGCGCCTCCGGGTACAGGTCGGGCGCGCCCGGCCGGTGGTGGGCGGTGAACTCCGTCTCGAACATCGTGGTGATGTTCGGGAAGTCGTTGGTGACCAGGCGCCGGGTCTCGGTGTCCCAGATGGACGGGACGGTGTAGCGCCCCTGGAACGACGGGTCGGTGGCGAGGTACAGCTCGGACAGGAACTCCGCGCCGGTGACGGGGTCGCGGTCGGGGAACCGCCAGCCCTTCTCGTCCCGGATGGGGTCGACGACGGCGACGCTGATCGCGTCCTCCAGGCCGAGCAGGCGCCGCACGATCAGCGTGCGGTGCGCCCACGGGCACGCGTAGGAGACGAACAGCCTGTACCGCCCCGCCTCGGCGGGAAATCCGGACGACCCGTCGGCGGTGATCCGGTCGGTGAACCGGTTCGCCTGCCGGACGAACCGGCCTCCCTCGACCTCCTGGACGCTCATGCCGTGCCTCCCGCGGTCACTCCGTCGACCCTCCCGATGATCGTCCGAACGGCCGATCCGGGCAAGGGAACTCCGCGGCTACCATAACCGTCGGTAGCTACGGTGAAACGGCCGCGGAGGCGGTCCCGGCCGGGACGAGATGGCGGGGGTCCATGCTCGAACAGTTCAACGCGCTGGTGGACGGGCTGCCCCCCGCGATGATCTACCTCGTCATCGCGGCGCTGGTGTTCGCCGAGGCCGCGCTGTTCGTCGGGTTCGTGTTCCCCGGCGAGACGGCGATCGTGGTCGGCGGCGTGCTCGCCAGCCAGGACGTCCTGTCGCTGCCGCTGCTGCTCGTCATCGCGGTGGCCGCGGCGGTCGCGGGCGACTCCGTCGGCTACGAGATCGGCCGCAAGTACGGGCCGCGGCTGCTGGACGTCGGGGTGATGCGCAAGCACCGCGCCAAGGTCGCCGGTGCGCAGGACCTCATCCGGCGGCGGGGCGCGTTCGCGGTGTTCATCGGGCGGTTCACCGCGCTGCTGCGGGCGCTGATGCCGGCGCTCGCGGGCAGTTCCCGGCTGCCGTATCCGAAGTTCCTGGTGTTCAACGTCATCGGCGGCGTGACCTGGGTGGTGACGTTCACGCTCGGCGGCTACTTCGCGGGCACGGCGTTCGAGCACGCGGCGAAGCTGGCGGGCCGGGGCCTCGCGATCGGGCTCGCGGCGGCGGCCGTCGCCGGGCTGGTGGTGTGGAGCGTCCGCAAGCGCCGCCGGGAGTCCCGCGCGGAGGCGGGGGCGGAGGCCGGCGCCGAGGAGGAGCCGGCACGGACCCTGCCGTAGCGGTGGCGGTCGGTCACACGTGCATGCGGCCGCTGACCATCGGCAGGTCGAGGTAGGTGCGGATCCCGGGGGCGGCGGCGCACACGGCCGAGACGGAGTTGAGCGCGTGCGCGGACGCGGCGGAGATCACGTCGGAGACCCAGTCCTCGTCGACGGAGAGGGTCAGCGACGGGCGGCCGTCCACGCGGAGCGAGTACCCGGGGCGCCCCCACTCCTCCGGCATCCGGGCGGCGTCGGCCTTGTGCACCACCTCGACGGTGATGACGGGGCGCCCGGCGGCGAGCCCGCTGAACGTCCAGCGCGCCGCCGCGACGGTGCCGTGCGGGATCGGCCCGGCGGCGGTGACGAGGTCGGTGCCGGCGAGCCGGTAGTCGACGTCCACGTCGATCTCGTCGAGGTCGGCGCCGAGCCCCGCCGCGACGAGGTGCAGGCTCTCGGCGAACATCGCGCGCATCGCGGCGCGGTTCGGCCGCAGCGCGCGCCGGTAGGCCTCCTCGGTCTTGCCGAAGCCGATCATCTCGTGGACCATCCGCCAGGACGGGTGCCGGGCGAAGTCGGTGCACTCGCGGGCGTAGACGTGGGTGATCCGCCGGGACAGCCGGGACAGCACGAGCGGCATGACGTCGGCCATGAAGCCGCCGCTGACGCCGCTGCCGTGCACGCTCGTCCCGCCCCGCTTGCACGCCTGCTCCAGCTCGCCGGCGAACTGCGGGCCGTGCGCGTACGGGTAGACGAGCCCGCTGAGGGAGATCAGGTTCTTGCCGGACGCCAGCAGCGCGCAGATCGTGTCGAGCTCGCGGAGCCGGTCGTGGACGGGGCTCGGCGCGTAGATCACGCAGTCGGCGTCCAGGGCGAGGATGTCGGCGATGTCGCGGGTGGCGGCGACCCCGATCGGCTCGCGGCCGGCGAGGGCCCCGGCGTCGGCGCCCTCCTTGGCGGGGGTGTGCACCCAGACGCCGGCGAGCTCCATGTCGTCGCGGTCGAGCACGCCCCTGATCGCGCTGCGTCCGAGCGCGCCCGTCGCCCACTGCACGATGCGGTACGGGCGGCGGCCGGCGGTCGGAACGTCGACGGCGATCATCGGGGCGGGACCTCCGTTGCTCCTCGCGGTTCGCCCGAGACTACGCGGCAGCCCCGGCCGTTTGCGGCATTCGGCGCAACTTCCCTCTGCTCCATCGTACGCGGGACGGACCCCGGTGGAGCGCGCCCGAGCGAGATTCGGTTTAGTGGTACCACTCGGTGGCCCCCGGATGATTTCCTGGGGTGCGGGCCCACGATGTGAGGAGAAGGAATGTCGGAACTGCGCTACGACGGCCGGGTCGCGGTCGTGACCGGGGCCGGCCACGGCCTCGGCCGGCAGCACGCCCTGGAGCTCGCCGCGCGCGGCGCCAAGGTCGTCGTCAACGACCTCGGCGGCGACCGGTCCGGTGTCGGCGCCTCCGCCGGTCCCGCCCAGGAGGTCGTGGACGAGATCAAGAAGAACGGCGGCGAGGCCGTCGCGAACCCCGACAACGTCGCGACGCCCGAGGGCGCGCAGGCCGTGATCCAGAGCGCGCTGGACGCGTTCGGCAAGGTCGACATCGTCGTCAACAACGCGGGCATCCTGCGCGACAAGTCGTTCAAGAACATGAGCGTCGAGGAGTTCGACGCGGTCATCGCCGTCCACCTGCGCGGCTCGTTCCTGGTGTCCAGCGCCGCCTGGTCGCACCTGCGCGAGCAGGGCTACGGCCGGATCGTGAACACCTCGTCCCCGGCGGGCCTGTTCGGCAACTTCGGCCAGGCGAACTACTCCACCGCGAAGATGGGCCTGGTCGGGTTCACCAAGACGCTCGCGCAGGAGGGCGCCAAGTACAACATCAAGGCCAACGCGATCGCCCCGGTCGCCTGGACCCGGATGACCGAGGACCTGCTGCCCGCCGACTTCGCCGACAAGCTCGGCGTCGACCAGGTGACGCCGCTCGTCGCCTGGCTCGTGCACGAGTCCAACGAGGACTCCGGCGAGGTCTACACGGTCGGCGGCGGCCGGATCGCGAAGATCTTCGTCGCGGAGGGCCCCGGCTACGGGCAGAACACGACCCTGTCGGTCGAGGACGTGCGGGACAACTGGGCGGCGATCAGCGCCGCCGAGCCGCTGACGGTCTTCAAGAACGTGGGCGAGCAGATGGGCCCCCTGATCCAGCAGCTCACCTCCTGAGCCGTTGGGCGGGATCAAGCTCGACCGGCGGGACGGGGTGGTCACGATCACCCTGTCCCGGCCGGAGCGCCTGAACGCCGTCGACGGCGCCCTGACCGAGGAGATGATCGACGCCCTCGGCGAGCTGGCGCGCGACCCTGCCACGCACGTGGTCGTGCTCACCGGCGAGGGCCGCGGGTTCTGCTCGGGCATGGACATCCAGGGCGGCGACCCGGGCGGCGAGACCGCCGAGGGCCGCGTGCAGCGGCTCTACCGGGGCATCGCGCGCGGCGCCGAGGTCACCGCCCGGCTGCGGGAGATCCCGCAGCCGGTGATCGCGGCGCTGCACGGCCCGGTCGCGGGCATGGGGGTGTCCTGGGCGCTGGCCTGCGACCTGCGCGTCGCCGACCCGACCACCCGGTTCGTCGTCCCGTTCACGAACCTCGGCCTGTCGGCCGGCGACTGCGGGCTCTCCTGGCTGCTGCCGCGGCTGATCGGCCCGGCGAAGGCCGCGGAGGTCTCCTACCGGGCGCAGCGGCTGGACGTGCACCGCGCCGACGAGCTCGGCCTGATCACCGAGATCACCGCCGAGGGCGCGGACCTGGCGGGCGCGCAGGCGCTCGCCGACGAACTGCTCACCAAGTCCCCGTACGGCCTGCGCCGCACGAAGGAGCTGCTCAACGCGTCCCTGGACGCCCCCGGCCTCCGCCGCCAGCTCGCCGCGGAGACCGCCGTCCAGACCCTCGCCTTCTTCAGCGAGGACCTCGCGGAGGGCATGACGGCGACGCTCCAGAAGCGCACACCGAATTTCAAGAACCGCTAGGCCCGGCCACCGGAGCACGTAGGCCCAGCCACCGGAGCACGGGTCGGGCGACCGGAGGGCGCTCTAGCGCCCGGAGGCCGCCCGACCCGCCGAGCCGGGCGACCGCAGCGACACCGGAAACCCGCACGGTCACAACACACCGCAACGGTGGCGTGAGGATCGACCGGCTCGCAACGGGGGTCCAGGGGGTCGCCCCCCTGGGTAGACACAGCCCCCTGGGTCAATCGGCGAGGGCGGTGGAGAGCGCCTCGACGTAGCGGAGGGCCGCGACCCTGGCGAGGGCCGGGTGGGCGCCCAGGGGGGCCGAATAGGCGGCGCCCACGGTGGCGGCGGCCGGTGCGATCAGGGCGGCCTCCGGCTCGGAGCCGATCAGGTGCGGCGCGATCGCGATGGACGCGGCGCCGGCCGCGCGCAGCTGCTCCGCCGCGGCCTTGACGGACGCCTCGTCGTTCAGCGAGGCGGTGAAGACCGGCGCGGCCAGCCGGGAGGCGAGCAGCACGCCGGTGACCTCGGCCTGCCGGACGGCGGCCGCGTCCCCCGGCGTCGCGACGATGACGCCGGACGCGGCGGTCACCATCGTCATCAGCCGGATCCGGTCGGCGCGGGCGAGGCCCGCGTCGGCGAGCCGGTCGTGCAGCGCCTCGGCGATGAGCGGGTGCGGGCCGAGCGGCTCGGCGGCGACGGCGCGCACCGGCGAGTTCGCCACGGCCGCGTGCACGGCGCGGTCGAGCGCGGGGTCGGGGCCGGTGGACAGCGGCACCACGATGGCCGCCACCTCGTCCTGCTCCTGCCGCAGCGCGCCGAGGAGGCCGTGCAGGCTCGCCTCGTCGCCGTCCAGGTGACCGACGTAGGCGGGCTGGCCGGTGTGCTCGATCTCGACGAGCCGGGCCAGTTCGGCGGCGATCTCGGTGCCGGCCCGCCGGGCGTGCCCGGGGACGGCCAGGACCAGCGTGGGGGATCCGGGGGGCAGCAGGAAGGACTCGTCGCCGCGGTGCCGGCCGCCGCGGGGGGCGCGGCGCCGTCGCGACGGCAGTGCCTCGGATGCCTGGCTATCGGGACTCACGGCGGGCATCGTAACGCCCTGCGGCCCGGGAGCCGTCCTTCCGTCCCGGTGGGCCGTGTCCCTCGGCCCGGCGGGGGCGACCTCGTTGCGGCCTCCGTCGTTGCCTGTATGGATCGCGGGGCTCCTTCCCGTGCCGGCGCGACGCGAGCGGTGGTGAAGAAGCAGAGTATGGCGCAATGCGGCGGAGCAACAGGGGGAAATGAAGCAAATTGTCCTGATTTGCCGCTATCCGGGCGGGATGCGTGCGGCAAGATCACCCGGCTCGTCCGCATCGCCGCAGGTGACACGGAATGATGCCAATGCGTCCGAAAGGCGCCAAAGGGGTTGCGGTCTCGTCACGGACCGCCTTTATGATCCATGGACCCTCCTGGCCGGAACGTTCGAGGTCACATGAAAACCCCCCGTACGCGATCGATCCGCTCGAAGGTGACCGCGCTGCTGCTCGTGCCACTGCTCTCCCTGGTCGCCCTCTGGGGGTACGCGGCGAGCGTCACCGGAGGCGAGGCCATCGCCCAGCGCAACTACCACACGCTCGACCGCATGTTCGGCCCGAGCGGCCAGAGCGTCCTGGTGGAGCTCGGCAGGGAACGCCAGATGTCCGGAACGTTCCTCAGCACCCCGCGCTCCACCCCCGGCGGGATCCCGGTCGCCCTCGTCGCCCAGCGCACCCGCGTCGACCAGGCCGTCGAGCGGTTCCGCCGGGAGGCCGCCTCCGAGGCGGCGCGCGACGCCGCGACCGAGGAGATGCGCGGCCGCGTCACCGACGTCCTGCGGGCGTTCGGCGGGCTCGGCGGGCTGCGCGCCGCCGTCGACGGGCGCCTCATCGACCGGCTGACCGCGATCAACGGCTACAGCACGATGGTCGACGACCTGCACCGGCTGTACGACGGGCTCATCGTCATCAACGACGCCGACGTCTACAACTGGACGCTGTCCACCCGGCACGCGGCCCGCGGCATGGAGTTGCTGCAGCGGGAGAACGCGCTGATCGCCTCCGCGCTCGTCAGCAAGGGGAGGATGACCAAGGCCGAGCACCGGCTGTTCGTCGAGATGGTCGGCGAGCAGCGCTGGCAGTGGATCAAGCAGCGCACGCTGCTCGACCCGGTGGTCTACCGCACCGGGATCGCACCGGTCTTCGCCTCCCAGCGCTACCAGGGCTTCAAGGCGATCGAGGACCGCATCGCCGACGCCGACCCGCGCAAGCCGCTGCCGGTCGGCGCGCAGGAGTGGCAGCGGACCGCGGACCCGCTGATCGAGTCGCTGAGCGCCATGGTCCTGGACAACTCCCGGCAGGCCGCCGAGCACGCCGACCGGCTCGGCCGGGACGCCTACGTCAGCCTCGGCGTCGTCGGCGGGCTCGGCCTGCTGGCGATCGTCGCCTCGGTGCTGCTGTCGCTGCGGTTCGCGGGCGGGTTCGTCCGCGAGCTGGTCGGGCTGCGCGGCTCGGCCGAGGAGCTGGCCGAGCGGCGGCTGCCCGGCGTCGTCGCACGGCTGAGCCGCAACGAGACCGTGGACGTCGCCGCGGAGGCGCCGCCCCTGCACGCGGGCACGACCGCCGAGATCGCCCAGCTCGCCGGCTCGTTCGCCAAGGTGCAGCGGACCGCGGTCGACGCCGCCGTCGGCCAGGCCGAGCTGCGCGCCGGCGTCGGCCGGATCTTCCTCAACATCGCCCGCCGCAACCAGTCGCTGCTGCACCGCCAGCTCACCATGCTGGACGGGCTGGAGAGCCGCGCCGAGGCCGACGACCTCGAGGACCTGTTCCGCATCGACCACCTCACCACCCGCATGCGGCGGCACGCGGAGAGCCTGATCATCCTGTCCGGCGCCACCCCCGGCCGCGGCTGGCGGCAGCCGGTGCGGTTCGCCGACGTGCTGCGCGCCGCCGTCTCGGAGATCGAGGACTACACCCGCGCCACCGTGCTCAGCGACTCCGAGGACGGCCTGGTCGGCGCCGCCGTCACCGACGTCGTCCACCTGCTCGCCGAGCTGATCGAGAACGCGGCGACGTTCTCCCCGCCCAACACCGAGGTGCGGGTCAAGGCCGAGCGGGTCGGCACCGGCTTCGCCGTCGAGATCGAGGACCGCGGGCTCGGCGTCAAGCCGGAGCTGCTCGCCGAGGCCAACCGGCGGCTCGCCGAGCCGCCCGAGTTCGACATCGTCGACACCGACCAGCTCGGCCTGTTCGTCGTCGCCCGGCTGGCCGCCCGGCACGCCATCTCCGTGACGCTGCAGCGCTCGCCGTACGGCGGCGTGACGGCGATCGTGCTGCTGCCGCACGACCTGGTCGTCCCGGCGGAGCAGATGGCGGCGGGCGCGCTGCCCCCGGCGCCCGAACCGGACGGCGACGGCGCCTCCCCGCTCGACACCCGCGCCGACGGCGCGGCCGGGAGCGAGCCGGGCACCGTGCTGGTGGCCGCACCGCGCACCGAGGCGGCCGCGCGGCCCGAGCCCGTCCTGCGCGCGGAGGCGGTGGTGCCGCTGCGCGAGACCCCGCCGCCGCGGTCCGCGCCCAACCCCTGGTCGGACGAGGCCCTCCCGCAGCCCGCGGTGACCGTCCGGGCGGAGGGCGGGAACGGCGCCGGTGCGCATGACGACGAGGACGACGACTGGGAACCGGCCGGGACGGCGGGCACCCACGCGGGGCTGCCCCGCCGGGTCAGGCAGAAGAACCTGGCGCCGCAGCTGCGCAAGCGGCCGCCGCCGGCGCCGGCACCGGCCGGCGCCTCCGAAGGCATCGCACGCTCGCCCGAGGAGGCGCGCTCGCTGATGGCATCGATACAGCAGGGATGGCGTCGCGGTCGCGCGACGGATGTGGGGGATGAGGGAAACCGATGATGCACAACACCGTGACCGGTGAGCTGAACTGGCTGCTCAACGACTTCGCCGAACGCGTGACGGCGGTGCGGCAGGCGGTGATCCTCTCCCGCGACGGCCTGGCCGTGGCCGCCTCCAACGAGCTGGCCCGCGAGGACGCCGAGCACCTGTCCGCGCTGGCCTCGGGCGTGCAGAGCCTCGCCCGCGGCGCCGGCCGGCACTTCGCCGGCGGGAACGTCCGGCAGACGATCATCGAGATGGACGCGCTGCTGCTGTTCGTGACGGCCGCGGGCGACGGCACCTGCCTCGCCGTCCTGGCCGAGGCCGAGGCCGACGCCGGGCTCGTCGCCTACGAGATGGCGGTGCTGGTCAAGCGGGTCGGGCAGCACCTGCAGGCGAGCCCGAGGTTCGGCGGGGAGGCGGCCGGCGAGGAGTTCGGGGGCGCCGGGGGGACCGCGCCGCGGGGCCTGTGACCGATGACCCCCTCGGCAGAGCGGTGGCTGGACCGGGACGCCGGTCCGGTCGTGCGTCCGTACGCGATGACCCGGGGCCGGACCCGTCCGGACGGCGCCGGCTTCGAGCTGATCGCGGTGGTGGCCGCCACCGGCGTCCCGGCCGGTGACCGGCTGCGCTACAGCCCCGACCACGCGCGGGTGCTGCGCCGCTGCGCGACGCCCGTCCCGGTCGTCGACCTGGCGTCCGACCTCGGGCTGCCCATCGGCGTCGTCCGGGTGCTGCTCGGCGACCTGCGGGACGAGGGCCTCGTCGCGGTGGTCGCCGAGGCGCAGCCCGCCGCCGCGGGCCGCCGCCCTCCCAACGGCGTGCTGAGGGAGGTGCTCAATGGGCTCCGCGCACTATGACAGGGCGCACCATGAGGGGATGGGCCTCGCGTCGCGGCCGCCGGTCACCACGAAGATCCTGATCGCGGGCGGCTTCGGGGCCGGCAAGACCACCATGGTCGGCTCGATCAGCGAGATCAGGCCGCTGCACACCGAGGAGCCGCTGACCGACCGCGGCGCCGGGGTGGACGACGTGTCCGGCGTCGGCGCGAAGTCGACCACGACCGTCGCGATGGACTTCGGCCGCATCACGCTCTCGGACCAGCTGCTGCTCTACCTGTTCGGCACGCCCGGCCAGGAGCGGTTCTGGTTCATGTGGGACGAGCTGGCCGCCGGCGCGATCGGCGCCGTCGTCATCGCCGACACGCGCCGGCTGACCGGGAGCTTCCCCGCGATCGACTACTTCGAGCGCCGCGGCGTCCCGTTCGTGGTCGCGGTGAACTGCTTCGACGGGGTGCGGACGCACCGGCCCGAGGACATCGCGATCGCGCTCGACCTCGACCCGGGCGTCCCGGTGGTGCTGTGCGACGTCCGCCGCCGCGAGTCGTCCAAGGAGGTGCTCGTCGCGCTGATGGAGCACGTGCTGAGCTGGCCGGACACCGGACCGGACGGCGGCCCGGACGAGCGGGGGGCGGCCGGCGGCGAGCGGATGCCCGATCATCGTGAAGCCGCGACGTAGTAGGCTCCCGCACACCCCCGTACTCCACGCATCGGGAGGTTTCCCCCGCATGTTCCACCCCCCAATGCCGGCCGGCCCAGCGCAGGAGGACGAGCGAGTGAGCAGGGTCCGCCAGCCGTGACGGCCCGCGGTTTCTCCTCCATCCGCGCGAGGATCACCCTGCTGGTCCTCGTGCCGCTGCTTGCGCTCGCCTCGCTGTGGGCGTTCCTCACCGGCATCACCTACGGCGAGGCGCACCAGCTGCTGCAGAGCCGCCAGTTCCAGGAGAAGGCGGTGCTGCCCACGCAGCGGCTCGTCGACGCGCTGCAGAAGGAGCGGCGCCTGTCGATGGCCGAGCTCGGCGGCGCCCGCAGCGACCCCGGCGGGATGCGCACCCAGCGGGAGGCGACCGACGCGGCGAGCGCGGAGGTCCGCGCGGGGGCCCGCGACGGCGGGCTGCGCGGCGCGATCCAGCCCGAGGTCGTCCGGAAGCTGGACGACCTCGTCGGCCGGCTCGGCGCGGTGGCGTCGATCCGCCGCGAGGTGGACGAGCGGACCGGTTCGCGCGCCGAGGTGCTGGGCGAGTACGGCGAGGTCATCGACGCCGCCTTCGCGGTCTACAGCTCGACCACGCCGGCGGACGGGTCCATCACCGCGGGCGCCCGCACGCTCACCTCCTTCGGGCTGGCCCGCGAGTTCATGTCCCGCGAGGACGCCCTGCTGACCGGGGCGCTCGCCGCGGGCCGCATCACCGGCGCCGAGCGCGCCCAGTTCGCCAAGCTCGTCGGCGCGCACCACACGATGCACGAGGTCAACGCCCGCGACCTGCCCGCCGCCGACCGCGCCCGCTACGACCGGCTGATGTCCTCGCCCGACTTCATGCGGATGATGAAGCTGGAGGACCAGGTCATCGCCGGGGCCGAACCGCCGCAGGCCGCGGCGAGCCGGACCCGTACCGGCGGGACGGCCGCGACCACCCCGTCCACTCCGGCGCACGGCCAGGGCGCGCAGCACGGCACGCAGCAGGGCGGCCGGCAGCAGGCGACGCGCACCGCCCGCGGCGTCACCGTCATCGAGCCCGCCGTGTGGCGGTCCACGGCCGACACCGCCAACGGGCGGCTGTACGAGCTGGAGAACCGGATCCTCGACGAGCTCGTCGACCGCGGCCGGCACATCGCGATCGGCGCGTTCACGCGGCTCGCCCTCGCCGGCGGCCTCGGGCTCGTCGCGATCGTGCTGTCGTCCGTCATCGCGGTCCGCGTCTCGCGGCGGCTGGTGCACGAGTGCCGGACGCTCGCGGGCGGCGTCGTCGACTTCACCCAGAGGCGGCTGCCGAAGCTCGCCGAGCAGATCATCGCCGGGCGCCCGGCCGAGCCGGAGCCGCCGGGGCTCGACTACCGCATCACCGAGATCCGGCAGATCGCCGAGTCGTTCGACCGCGCCCGCGAGGCCGTGCTGGTCGCCGCCGAGGGCGAGGTCGCGGCGCGGCGCGGCATCAGCGAGGTGTTCGTCAACCTCGCGCGCCGCAACCAGGCGCTGCTGCACCGGCAGCTCAGCCTGCTCGACACGATGGAGCGCCGCACCGAGGACCCGTCGGAGCTGTCGGACCTGTTCCGCCTCGACCACCTCGCGACCCGCATGCGCCGGCACGCCGAGGGCCTGGTCATCCTGGCCGGCAAGAGCGCCGGGCGCGGCTGGCGCCGTCCCGTCCCGCTGGTGGACGTGGTGCGCGGCGCGGTCGCCGAGGTCGAGGACTACCCGCGCGTGCGGGTGCAGCCGCTGCCGCGCGTCGCGCTGCTCGGCTCCGCCGTCGCCGACGTCATCCACCTGCTCGCCGAGGTGGTGGAGAACGCCACCACGTTCTCGCCGCCGCAGTCGCCGGTGCGGGTCAGCGGGCAGGCCGTCGCCAGCGGGTTCGCCATCGAGGTGGAGGACCGCGGCCTCGGGATGACCGAGGAGGCGCTGCGCGCCGCGAACGAGCGGCTCGCCCACCCGCCCGAGTTCGACCCGTCCGACAGCGCGCAGCTCGGCCTGTTCGTCGTGGCGCGGCTGGCAGAGCGGCACGGCATCACGGTCACGCTGCGCCCGTCCCCCTACGGCGGGACGACCGCGATCGCGCTGATCCCCGGCTCGCTCATCGTGGAGAGCGCCGACCCGGAGCCGGCGGTGCGCCGCCCGACCGGGCCGATGCAGGCGCTGCCCGACCAGGCCGCGGCGCTGTCGGCGTCCGCGCGCCCGGCGGTCGGGTCCGGCCGGGCCGAGTCGGGCGGCGTCGTCCGGCTGGTCGCCGAGCCGGTCGGGCCGGAGCCGCCGCGTCCCGCCGCACCGCCGCAGGCGCGGCCCGCGCCGCCGGCCCGGCCCGCGGACGCACCGCAGGCGGCACCGCCGAAGGAGGGCGAGCTGCCCAAGCGCAGGCGGCAGACGCACCTGGCGCCGCAGCTGAAGGAGCGGGTGGACGCGCACCTCGCCGCCCGCGGCCAGGCGCCGCCGGAACCGTCCGCACCGCCCGCGCCGCCCGCGCCGCCCGCACCCCCGGCGCCGCCCGCGCCGCCGGCGCCGGAACCGGCGATGCCGCTCGCG
>NZ_SMJW01000115.1 GCF_004348335.1 Actinomadura bangladeshensis
GCTCACCCCTCCCTACCTGGGGCGGAGGGCGTCCAGGACGAGGGCCAGGGTTCGCCGGCGGAGGTCGTGCGACCAGGCGCCGGCCAGGGCGCCGTGGGCGGTGGCGGTCACCAGGGCCATCACCTCGTCCAGGCGGGCGTCCGGGCGGACGGTCCCGGCTCCCTTCGCGGCCTCCAGGAGGGTGTCGAAGGCCCGGGAGAGGGCCATGATCTGGTCGTCCGGGTCGATGGAGGCCCTCTCCTCGGCCAGGAGGTTCACCACGGTGCCGATCTCGGCGGAGCTCTCGACCAGATAGGTGAAGTAGTCGAAGAGGGCGGTGGCCGGGTCGCCGTCCGCGATCAGGGTCTCCGCGCGGTCGATGAGGCGCCGCCGCAGGTCCTTCATGATCGCGGCGAGCAGGTCGCGCTTGGTCGGGAAGTGCCGGAAGACGGTGCCGATCGCGACGCCGGCGCGGGCCGCGACCTCCTCGGTGGACGCCGAGGCGCCGCGCTCGGCGAAGACCTCCTGGGCGGCGGCCAGGATGCGGGCGCGGTTGCGGCGGGCGTCCGCGCGCAGGGGCTTGCTCGGTGTCATGCGTCCTTCCGTTGACAAGGTGAGTCGCGACTCATATTTTCCAAAGTGAGTCGCAACTCATGTTAGCCGACCTCGAAGGGACGACCCATGTCCGGGATGACACCGCAGGACCTCTTCGCGCGCTTCCAGCGCAACGCCCTCGCCGGGGAGGCGGGGCTGGACGCGGAGATCCTCGCCGACGACATCGTGCTGGAGACGCCGTTCGCCCCGGACGGGCACCCGCGGCGGGTCGAGGGGCGGGAGACGGTCGCGGCGATGATGCGGGAGGGCCGCAAGGCACTGCCGATCGTGTTCGAGGAGTTCCGGGACGTGGTCGTCCACGAGACCGCCGATCCGGAGGTGATCGTCGCCGAGTACGAGATGGTCGCCTCCGTGCCCGGGACCGGGAAGGCGGGATCGGCGAACTTCATCGTGGTGCTGCGGGCCCGGGACGGGCGCATCGTGCACTGGCGCGAGTACCAGGACCGCGCGGCGATGGCCGAGGCGCTCGGGTAGTCACTCGTCGTCCAGGGCGTAGGTGAGGTAGCGGTCGGCGGAGCGGCGGACGGCGTTCTTGCCGTCGGTGTAGACGATCTTCCTCCACCAGGCGCCGTAGACGCGGTCGAAGTCGTAGGGCTCCAGGAGGCGCAGGGCGCGGCGCACGATGCGGGGGCGCTCCGGGATGTGGTTCGGGTAGCTGTACATGAAGCTCACCCAGTCGCGGTCCTGGACGACCGTCAGGATGTCGCCGGAGAACAGGGCGCGGGCGTCGCGCCAGTGCAGGACCTGGCCGCCGTCGAAGTGGACGCCGGCGTTGATCAGCGTGAGGCCGTCGGCGAGTTCGCGGGTGTCGCCCTCCCAGAAGACGACGGAGTCGTCCGGGCGGGCCACCCATTCGCGGTCGGCCGCGTGGATGTAGACGGGGGCGTCGAAGGCGTGCGCCCACTCGATCATCGAGCCGTAGAAGTGCGGGTGGCTGATCGCGATCGCGGAGACGCCGCCGAGGTCGTTCACCTGGCGGATCAGGTCGTCGTCGATGTGCGTGACCATGTCCCAGAGGACGTTGCCGGACGGGGCGCGCAGCAGCAGGGCGCGCTGGCCGATGGCGGTGGACGGCTCGGTGCCGATCCCGACGACGTCCGGGCCCTCCTCGGCGATCCGGCCGCGGTGGCCGGCGCGCAGTTCCTCCAGGGTCGTCCATTTCTGGCCGTCCCAGCCGACGTACTGGCGCTCGTCCTCGCAGATGGGGCAGTCGGGGCGGGGCCCGCCGTACTGGACGCCGCAGGTCGCGCAGATCGGAAAGTCCATGATCACATTGTCTGGCAGCGGACCGGCCGGTGCGACAGGATGGAGGCGCTTTTTCGGCCGAGGAGGGGTCATGGACTGGCGCGACGTGATCGACGAGCTGGACGCGGGCACCGAGCGGATCATCGTGACGCTCGGCAAGCTCACCGAGCAGGACCTGCGCGGCCCGTCGGCGCTGCCGGGATGGAGCCGCGGGCATGTCGCCACCCATGTCGCCCGCAACGCCGACTCCCTCTGGAACCTGCTCGAATGGGCCCGGACCGGGGTAGAGATCCCGCAGTACCCGAGCCTGGAGCGGCGCAACGCCGACCTCGACGCGGGCGCCGGGCGCGACGGCGAGGCGCTGATCGCGGACGTGCGCGCCACGGCCGCGCGGTTCGCCGAGCAGGCCCGCGCGCTGCCGGAGGACGCGTGGAACGCGTCCGTGCGGTCGATGCCGGGGTGGGCGCATCCCGCCTGGTACACGGTGTTCCGCCGGTGGAACGAGGTGGAGGCGCACCACGTCGACCTCGCCGCCGGGTACGGGCCCGCCGACTGGCCCGAGTCCTACGTCCGGTGGGCGTCGGCGGCGACGCTGGCGGACATGGCCGCCTTGCCCGTGGAGCGCTGCGGCGAGCTGGCCGGGTACCGCATCACCGCGACCGACTACGGCGAGTCCGCCGACCTCGGCTGGACGGCCGGCGGCCCGGAGGCGTCCGGGTCCGGGCGGGCGCTGCTCGGCTGGCTGTCGGGCCGCACGGACGGCTCGGGCGTCCACGTCCGCCCGGACGGCCCGCTCCCGGAGCCGCCGCCCTGGCCGCACCGCCCGGCGGACTTCTAGTCGTCGCCGGCGAGGCGGCGCAGCGCGTCGGCGGAGCGGACGACGATCCCGGTGCGGGTGACGGCCACGCCGTCGCGCAGCGGCTCGGCGGCGAGGATCTGCGCGACCTTGCGGCGCCCCATCCCGGTCCAGCGCGCGAGGTCCTGCTGGGAGATCGGGACCTGGACGTGGACGCCCTCCGCCGTCACGCCGTCCGGCCGCTCCTCCTTGAACGGGGTTCCGAACCGCTCGACGAGGCGCAGGAGCCGGGAGGCGAGTCGGCGCTCGGGCTCGTCGGGGAAGTGGGCGACGCGCAGCTCGTTGGCGTCGCGCAGCCGCTCGGCGAGGACGGCGGCGACGGCCCAGGCCGACTCCGGCCGGGCGTCCAGGACGCTCCGGAGCCGGGCGGCGGGCAGCACCAGCGCCTCCACGCGGGTCATCGCCTCGACGTTGGCGTGCCGGATCCCGCCGTCGGCCGCCTCGACCTCGCCGACCAGGTCGCCCGGCCCGAGGACGTCGAGGATGGCGATCTCGCCGTCCCGGTCCACCCACACCTTCACCGCGCCGGCGCGCACCACGAAGACCTGGGACGCGCGGGTGTGCTCGCGCATCAGGAACGCGCCCGGCCTGATCACCACGGGGGCGCCGGCGCCGCGCAGCGCCTCCCGGGCGCGCGGGCTCAGCGCGTCCCAGAACCGGGTGGCCGCCATCTCGCCTCCTCACCGGACCCGGCCCGGGCGGCGGCCCGCGACCCTCGGACGATCACTGTCCGGTGACCGCGGCGCCTCGCCGGCGGAGTAGGCCGTTCGTCACATGTCGAGTGATCTCTCCGATTCAAGCAGGTTGTCGAGGGCGCGGACGCGCCGGACGCAGTCGGCCGCCGCGGTCCGGTCGCCGAGCGCGAGGTGCGAGGCGCCGAGCAGCTCCAGGGCCTGCCGCAGCCCGCGCCGGTCGTCCATGTCGCGGCGGATGGCGATCTCGGCGTCGACGTGCTCGACCGCGCGGCCGTGCCTGCCGAGCAGCTGGGACGCGCGGGCCATCGTGTGCAGCGCGTGCGCCTGCTCGCGGGCGGCGCCGAGCTCGGCGGCGAGGTCGAGGGCGCGGCGGCCGGTCTCCAGGGCCTCGTCGGCGCGGCCCAGGTCGAGGTGGATGGCGGCGAGGTGGACGAGGCCGGTGGCCTCGCTGTGCCGGTCGCCGACCTCGCCGAGGAAGCGCAGCGCCTCCAACTCCTCCGCGAGGGCCTCCTCGGGGCGTCCCGCACGGCGCAGCACGGCGGCGAGGGTGTCCAGGCCGACGCCGAGGCCGTACCAGTCGCCGCCCGACCTGCGCAGGTGCAGCGCCTGCCGGGCCGCGTGCTCGGCCTCCACGGGCAGCCCGAGCCAGGAGTAGGTGCGGGCGAGGCTGCCGAGCGTCCCGGCCATGCCGCTGCGCGCGCCGAGCCGGTGCCACAGGTCCAGGGCCTCCAGGCCGAGGACGAGCGCCTCCTGCGGGCGGCCGAGGCGGCGCATCACGACCGACAGGTGCTCCAGGTCGTGGGCCTCGCCGTGCTGGTCGCCGATCTCGCGGCGGATCTCCAGCGCGCGCAGCAGGTGCTCGCGCGCCTCCCGGTAGCGGCCGAGCCGCCAGTGGACGATCCCGATCTGCGCGAGCGCCTCGGACTCGCCGTGCCGGTCGCTGGTGTCGCGGTGCAGCCGCAGCGCCTCACCGCAGTAGGTGAACGCCTCGGCGAACTTGGTGGCCTCGCACATCAGCATCCCGAGCGTGGTCAGCGCGCGCGCCTCCCCGTGGCGTCCGCCCAGGGCCCGGTACGTGCGCAGCGCCTGCTCGGCGTCCTGCTGCGCCAGGTCGCGCAGGCCGAGCGCGGCGTTCATCCGGGCGAGCTCCGTCATCGCCTGCGCGGCACCGTGCATGTCGGCGAGCTCCTGCCGGATCGACAGCGCCTCCAGGGCGTGCGTCACCGCCTCGTGGACGTTCCCCTGCCGGCGGTGCACGCCGGCGACGGTGATCAGGGTCTCGGCCACGCCCGCCTGGTCCTCGATCCGGCGCCGGGCGGTGAGGGCCTCGGCGGCGTGGACCAGGGCGGTCTCGTAGTCGCCGAGGCCGAGGTGGGCGCGGGCGAGGGTGCTGCGGCTCTTGGCCACGCCGGCCTCGTCCCCCAGCTCCTCGTGGATGTCCATGGACCGCCGCGCGTGGTCGATCGACGTCATGTAGCGGCCGAGGACGACGTGGACGTCGGCGAGCGTCGCGAACGTCACCGCCTCCCCGTACCGGTCGGGCGGGTCGACGGCCCGGAACCCGCGCCGCGCGTCCTCGCCGTAGCCGATGGCCTGGACGGAGTCGCCCAGCTCGAAGTGCGCCACCGCGAGGTTGTGCAGCATCACGGCCGCCGCCGCCCAGTCCTCCTCGGTGCGGGCGGCGTGCAGGCCCGCCTGCTGGACGGCGATGTTGTCCTCGCTGTAGCGGCGGAACCCCTGGAAGTCGAACAGCGCGTCGGCGAGTTCCCAGCAGGTGCGGTGCAGGCCGAGCCGGGCGGCCTGGTGGACGGCGGCGACCAGGTTGCGCCGCTCGGCCTCGAACCAGGCGAGGGCCGCCGCCCGCTCGGCCGCCGACGGGCGGCCGCGGGCCTCGCCCCGGTGGGCGGTGGGCCGGGGCCGGCCCGGCAGCGCGGCGCCCGCCTCGCGGGCCTCGGCGAGGTAGCCGGCCAGCAGCCGGCGCTGGGCCGCCTGCAGCTCGCCGTCGGAGTCCTCCCCGAGGCCGCGCTCGCGGGCGAACTCGCGGAGCAGGTCGTGCATCCGGTAGCGGTCCGGGCCGACGTCCTGCACCAGGTACGCCTGCCGCAGGCCCTCCAGGCACTCGCGGGCCCGGTCCACCGTCCGGTCCTGGAGCGCGGCGAGCGCGGCGGGCGTGAAGTCGGGGCCGGCGACCAGTCCGAGCCGGCGGAACGCCTCCCGCTGGTCGCGGCGCAGGCTCCGGTAGGCGACGTCGAACGTCGGGTCGACGACGGCGCTCAGCCCCGGCGCGGGCGTCCCGTGCGCCGCGCCGCCGGGCGCGTCCCGGGCGGTCAGCTCCCGGACGGTCCCGGCGATCGACTCGCCGGGGTTCTCGGCCAGCCGCCCGGCCATGACGCCGAGCGCGAGCGGCAGGTGCCCGCACTCGCGGGCGAGCCGCACGATGGCCTTCTCCTCGTCCCGGACGCGGGCGTCGCCCGGCCCGAGGACGCCCGCGATGAGGTCGACGGCCTCCTGCGTCGCCATCTCCCGCAGCTCCAGCGTCCGCACGTCGGCGCCTTCGAGCAGCGCGGGCAGCCGCCGCCGGCTGGTCACCACCACCAGCCCGGACGCCACCGCCGCCAGCAGCGGGCGGACCTGCTCGGGCTGGACGGCGTTGTCGAGGATCAGCAGCATCCGGCGGCCGCCGAGCAGGGAGCGGCACTGCGCGGCGAGCTCGTCCTCGGTGCGCGGCAGCTGGTCGCCGGGGACGCCCGCCGCCCGCAGCACCTGCCCCATCGCCTCCGCCGGGGTGACGGGGCTGCGGGTGGTGCCGCGCAGGTCGGCGAACAGGGCGCCGTCGGGGAACCGGTCGGCGACGCGGTGCGCCCAGTGCAGCGCCAGCGTCGTCTTGCCGACGCCCGCCATGCCCTGGACGACGACCGCGCGCGGCCACACCGACTGGCCGACGAGCAGGTCCAGCTTGCTGAGGCTGACCGCGCGTCCGGCGAAGAACGGGTTGTCGGCGGGCAGCCGCGCCGCGGGCGGGCGGCCGCCGGGGGGCCCCAGCCGCACCGGCTCGCGCGCCGCGATCCCGGCGTCCGCCGCGGGGGCCGGCTCGGCCGCGGCCGGTCCGGGCGCGGGGGCGCCGGCGGCGGGCCACTCGTCCCCCCAGGGGCTCGCGGCGCGGCGCAGCCGCTCGAGGTCCAGGACGGTCAGCGGGCGGGGCCGCCGGTGCAGGATGCCCTTGGCCCGCCACGACCGGAACCACCGCACCAGCGTCTCGCGGGAGATGCCCGCCCAGTTCGCCAGCTCCGCCTGGCTGAGCCGCAGCGGGATCAGGGTCTCCTCCGCCGCGCCGGGCTCGCCGAACCGGTGCGCCAGCTCCAGCAGGTGGTAGGCGAGCCGCTGCGGATGGTCGGCCGCCCGCACCGCGTGCCGCCGGCCGCCGAAGGTCTCCCGCTCGGAGATCGCGTGCATCATCGCCTCGGCGACCTGCGGGGACGCCGCCAGCAGGCGGCGGAAGGTGGCGCGGTCGACGCGCAGCGCCGCGACGTGGTCGAGGGCGGCGACGGTGCCGCGCTGCGGGTGCCCCCACGGGCCGAGCAGGCCGACCAGGTCGCCCGGCCCGAACAGATCGATGATCGACTCGTCGCCGTCGCTGGAGTCGACGAACTCCTTGGCTACCGCGTTGCTGGCCGCCCGCGGCGACGCCTTGAACACCACGTACACGGCCGGCGCGACCGACCCCTGGTGGCACAGCATGCCGCCGGGCGGGATGTCGGTGCGCCGGCCCATGGCGCGCAGCGCCTGCCGGTCGGTGGGGGCCAGCCGGTCCCAGAAGCTGCCCGGCCGGACGTCCGGCAGGTGGTCGCCCGACGGCGCGTCGATCGGTGCGGGGTCGATCAATCCGGTCACCCTCCCGCCATCGCCGCCGCCAGCGTCCAGAACAGGAACAGCACCGAGGTGGCCGCCGCCCACGTGACGGCCTGCCAGGACAGCTCCCCGCAGCGGTGCGCCGCCGACAGCAGCCGGCGCAGCTCCGCGTCGCGGACCCGGTCGTCCAGCGCGACCGCCGACGCGAACGGCGTCCACGGCACCCCGGGGTCGAGGGGCGAGCCGGTGCGGCCGCGCACCTCGCCGAGCACCGCGACCAGCGTCCGGCGGGACCGGACCGCGTAGCCGGCCGAGATCGCGAACGACCCGGCGAGCACCGGCAGCAGCGCCAGCGCGGGGAGGCCGGGCAGGCCGGCCGCCAGCCGGGAGACGGTCCCGGCCAGCACGAGGGCGAGGAACACCGCGGCGATCGCGGAGTCCCGGCCGCAGAGCCGGACCAGTGCGCAGGCGTGCCCGAGGAGGTCCTCCGGCTGCTCGCTGCCCGGTCCGGAACGGAATGCGGTCACCAACGCTTCACCGTCCTCACGGGTCGAACCTGATCTTCCAATTCCCATGCTGCACTGGCAAGGAGGGAAGTTCCGTCCGTAAGCGCACGCTTTGGGTGCGTCTGGTGACTCATTCTCCCGGCGGGACCTGGCGCCCCCGGCCGCGACATGAGGGAAGATGGTCTCCGCACCACCGACGGGGAGGACCCCATGACCTACACCGGGAACGTCGAGACCGGCGGGCGTCCCGACGTCCGGGAGCTGCCGGGGCTGGCGGTCACGAAGGTGAGCGTCGGCCCGTACGACAACAACGCCTACATCCTGCGCTGCACCGCGACGGGCGAGCGGCTGCTCATCGACGCGGCGAACGAGGCGTCCAGGCTGCTGGAGCTGATCGGCGACGGCCCCCTCACGCGCATCGTCACCACCCACCGCCACCAGGACCACTGGATGGCGCTGAGCGAGGTGGTGCGCGCCACCGGCGCGCCCGTCATCGCGCACACCCGCGACGCCGAGGCCCTGCCGGAGCCGGTCGCCGAGCAGGTCGAGCACGGCGACACGGTCTCCTTCGGCGAGGTGTCCCTCGACGTCATCCATCTGCGCGGCCACACACCCGGCTCGATCGCGCTGCTGTACGACGCCGGCGGCGACCTCGCCGACCGGCCGCACCTGTTCACCGGCGACAGCCTCTTCCCCGGCGGCGTCGGCAATACCTGGGGCGACGCGGCCCGCTTCAAGCAGCTCCTCGCCGACGTCGAGGAGCGCGTCTTCGACCGCCTCCCCGACGCCACCTGGTTCTATCCGGGCCACGGCAAGGACTCCACGCTCGGCCGCGAGCGCCCGTCCCTCCCGGAGTGGCGCGAACGGGGCTGGTGACTCCCGGCCCCGTCCCGGAACAAGCGGTGCGGGGTGTTCGTTGGCCCCATCACCATCGGGCCGACTCCGGGAGACGACCATCCACGAACCCGACGAGGTGGATCCGGGACCCGCCCTGCGCTACCCGGCGGGTTCCCTGGTGCTCGTCGCCGGGCTGCCCGGGGCGGGCAAGAGCACGCTGCTCGACCGGCTCTACGGGATGCGCGGCGACGAGACCGCCCCGGTGCCCGCCGGCGGAGTCCTGGTGATCGACTCCCGGCAGTCCCGCAACTGGTGGGCGCGGTTCCTGCGCCCGCTCCCGCCCCGGCTGCGCACGCCCCTCGTCCACGCCACCCACGTGTGGCGCATCGGGCGCGCGATCCTCGCCGGGCACGCCGTCGTCGCGCACACGCGCGGCACCTGGCCGCACATCCTGCACCTGTTCGCCTGGCTGGCGCGCCGCCGCGGCGGCCGGCTGCACCTGATCCTGCTCGACGTCGCCCCCGAGACCGCCCGCGCCGGCCAGTACGCCCGCGGCCGCGCCGTCACCTCGGCCACCTTCAACCGGCACTGCCGCCGCTGGCGCCCCCTGGTCGACCGCGCCCGCGGCGGCGGCCCCCTGCCGCCCGCGGCCGGCGTCACGGTCCTCGACCGCACCGCCGCCGACAAGCTCCAGGCGATCCACTTCGCCTGACTCCGCGCCCCGGCGTCGCGCACGCGGGTGATCTTGTCCTCGTACCCGCGGGGGGTGTTCCGGGGAGCAGAAGGATGGGGGCAGGTCAGCGGGGAGATATATAGGGTCGGGGGAAGATCGAGACGACGAGAGGCGGCAGTATGGCGCAGCAGGTTCGCGGGGTCGTCGCACCCGGCAAGGGGCAGCCGGTGCGGATCGAGACGGTCAACGTGCCGGACCCGGGGCCGGGTGAGGCGGTCGTCGACGTCCAGGCGTGCGGGGTCTGCCACACCGACCTGCACTACCGCGAGGGCGGGATCAACGACGAGTTCCCGTTCCTGCTCGGGCACGAGGCCGCCGGGGTGGTCGAGTCGGTCGGCGAGGGGGTCACCGAGGTGGCGCCGGGCGACTTCGTCGTCCTGAACTGGCGCGCGGTGTGCGGGCAGTGCCGGGCCTGCCTGCGGGGACGCCCCTGGTACTGCTTCAACACGCACAACGCCGCGCAGAAGATGACGCTGGCGGACGGCACCGAGCTGTCGCCCGCGCTCGGGATCGGGGCCTTCGCCGACAAGACGCTGGTGGCGGCCGGGCAGTGCACGAAGGTCGACCCGGCGGCCAGGCCCGAGGTGGCGGGGCTGCTCGGGTGCGGCGTGATGGCCGGGCTCGGCGCGGCGATCAACACCGGGCAGGTCGGGCGCGGCGACTCGGTCGCGGTCATCGGCTGCGGCGGCGTCGGCGCGGCGGCCGTCCTCGGCGCCCGGCTGGCCGGCGCCGCGACGATCATCGCGGTGGACCTGGACGAGCGCAAGCTCACCACCGCGTCGGCCCTCGGCGCCACGCACACGGTGAACGGCGGGGACAAGGACGTCGTCGAGACCGTCCGGGAGCTGACCGGCGGGTTCGGCGCCGACGTGGTCGTGGACGCGGTCGGCCGCCCGGAGACCTACGAGCAGGCGTTCTACGCGCGCGACCTCGCCGGCACCGTGGTCCTCGTCGGCGTGCCGACGCCGGAGATGAAGCTGGAGCTGCCGCTGCTGGAGGTGTTCGGGCGCGGCGGTTCGCTGAAGTCGTCCTGGTACGGCGACTGCCTGCCCTCGCGCGACTTCCCGATGCTCATCGACCTCTACCTGCAGGGCCGCCTGGACCTGGACGCGTTCGTGTCCGAGACCATCGGCCTGGACGACGTCGAGGCGGCGTTCGAGAAGATGCACCACGGCGACGTGCTGCGCTCGGTGGTGATGCTCTGATGGCTCTGTCTTCACCACGGGCACGCATCGACCACATCGTCACGTCCGGGACGTTCTCGCTGGACGGCGGCACCTGGGAGGTCGACAACAACGTCTGGATCGTCGGCGACGACGACGAGGCGATCGTCATCGACGCCGCGCACGACGCCGACGCGATCGCGGCGGCGGTCGGCGACCGGCGGCTCGCGGCGATCGTGTGCACGCACGGCCACGACGACCACATCGACGCGGCGCCCGCGCTCAAGGCGCGGACGGGCGCGCCGATCCTGCTGCACCCGGACGACCTGATGCTCTGGAAGCAGAAGCACCCGGACACCAGCCCCGACGGCGACCTCGCCGACGGCCAGGTCATCACCGTGGCGGGGACCGAGCTGACCGTCCTGCACACGCCGGGCCACTCCCCCGGCGCCGTGTGCCTCTACGCACCCGGCCTGGGGACGGTGTTCTCCGGCGACACGCTGTTCAACGGCGGGCCGGGCGCCACCGGCCGGTCGTTCTCCGACTTCCCGACGATCATCACGTCGATCCGGGAGCGGCTGCTGACGCTGCCTGCGGAGACGGCCGTCCGCACCGGGCACGGCGAGTCCACGACGATCGGCGCGGAGGCGCCCGGCCTCGACGAGTGGATGGCCCGCGGGCACTGACCGGGATATCGTCCCCGGTGGCGGACAGGCGTCCCGAGCCGGGAGGGTGCGATGCGACGGGCACCGCTCGCCCTGCCGCTGTGCGGGGCGCTGCTGTGCGGGGTGCCGGCCGGGTGCGGCCAGAGCACCGAGGAGGCGGCGGGATACGTCCCGCCGCCCGCCGCGCCCGCAGCGCCCGCCCCGGCGCCCGCGCCCGCCGCGACGGCGTCGGCACAGCCGCGGCCCCAGCCGCTCGGGCGGCCCGGCGGGTGGCGCGTCACCACCTACTACACGGCCCTTGAGAGCCTCTACGACGGCGAGCGCAAGGCCGTGAAGGGCTGCACGCGGTTCCACTGCTCGCACGGGAAGGCGCCGCTCGGGTCGTACCCGGAGGACTTCCTGAAGGTCGTCCAGATGGAGGGCAGCGGGCGCATCACCGCGGGTCCGCAGCGGGGCCGGTACCTGAACTGGTCGCACAGCGTCGGCTTCTGGCTGGACGACACGACCCGCGACTCCCGGGGCCGCCCGCTGGAGCCGTGGACGTCGGCGGCGGCCGACAAGTCGGTCCTCGCGCGGGGCCGGCGGTTCGCGATCGTCGAGTGCGGCAGGGACGGCACCGGCCGCCCCATCGCGAGCACGGTGTGCGAGGCGTTCCGGAAGGCCCGCTGGACGGTCACCGACCTGTTCCGCCCCGGATACGGGGGCGCGAACCACGCCGACGTCTACATCGGCGAGGAGAAGGGCTCGCGGCTGTCCGGGTCGCCCTTCTACACGACGCTGAACGGCGCCACCCTCGGCCCGTCCTAGGTCGGGACGCGCTCGGACGGCCGCGGCATGGCGAGCCGGGTGACCTGCGTCCGGCCCCGGAGGGTGACCTCCTCGCCGAGCGACCAGTGGGCGGCCTCCTCCGGGTCGGCCTGCGCGACGAGCGAGCCCGCCGCGAGGACGCGCTCCTCGGTGTTCTTGGCCATGTCGGTGAGGCGCGCGGCCTCGTTGACCGGGTCGCCGATCACGGTGTACTCGAAGCGCTCCTCGGCGCCGATGTGCCCGGCCACCGCCTCGCCCGCGGAGACGCCGACGGCCGCCCGCACCCCGGGGACGTCGTCGCGCAGCCGGCGGGCCAGCTCGCGGGACGCGGCGAGCGCGCGGCCGGGGGCGCCCTCCAGCGCCAGCGGCGCCCCGAAGATCGCGAGCGCGGCGTCGCCCTCGAACTTGTTGATCCAGCCGCCGTGCGCGCCGATGACCTCGACGACCACGGCGAAGAAGTCGTTCAGCAGCCGGACGACCTCGGCGGGCGGCCGGTCGGCGGCGAGCCGGGTGGAGCCGATGATGTCCACGAAGATCACCGCGACCTCGCGCAGCTCGCCGCCGAGGTCGATGCCGCGCTCGACGGCGACGCGGGCGACGTCCGCGCCGACCTGCCGGCCGAACAGGTCGCGGAGCCGCTCGTGCTCGCGCAGCCCGGCGGCCATGTGGTTGAACCCGGCCTGCAGCAGCCCGATCTCGCTGGCGTCGTAGACGGGGACCTCGACGTCCAGGTCGCCGCGCTGCACGCGGGCGAGGCCGCGCCGCACCGACTCGACCGGGTCGGCGATGGCGCGGGCTGCGGTGTAGGTGACGCCGAGGCCGACGACCAGCGCGATGCCGCCGAGCGCGAGCACCGCGATCGCGAAGTCCCGCACGGTGATCCTGGCGATGACGAAGGAGCCGATGGCGAGGGTGATCAGCCCGAGGATCGGCACGGCGGTGCCGAGCCCCCAGGCGAGCACGGAGCGGGCGACGACGCCGGGCAGGCCGGTGCGGGTCGGCAGCTCGCTGCGCAGCGCGGTGGTGACGGCGCGGCGCAGCAGCCGCTCGGTGAGCAGGTAGACGACCGTGCAGGTGGTGAGGCCGCCGAGCAGGCTGGTCAGCCCGAGCTTGACGGCGAGGAGGCCGGAGAAGGGGGCGTTGATGACGACCCAGCCGATCGTCCCGATGGCCCACAGCGTCAGGTGCAGGGCCATCAGCCGCAGCGGCCCGTACAGCAGCAGGGCGCGCTCGTGCCGGTCGGGCTCCCCGTGCCGCTCGACGAGGCGCCGGACGCGGCGGAAGAACCGCTCGCCGAGCAGCAGGCCGACGGGCACGGCGGCGGACACGTAGGCGGTGAAGACGATGAGGTTGATGAGCTGGAGCCGGTCGGAGACGTGCCCGACCGGGTCGGGGACGACGACCGCGAACACGAGCACGACGAGCGCGCCGCCGAGGTTGGCGAGGCCGGTGGCGATGGTCACGAGGATCCGGGCCCGGCGGGCGATCCGCGCCCGCGAGTCGCCGGGGGCGCCGTCGATGAGGCGCCACAGCGGACCGAGAAGGCTTCGCCGGGGCCGCGGCGCAGGCTCCGCCTTTTCGGTCTCCATGAGCGTGCAGGTTATCCGGTTATATCCCCCGCAGCCCCTCCCCCGGCGCGCGACCTCGGGGCGGGATTGCTCACTCAGGTGCGAATCGGGTCCAGGAGGCGGTGCGGGGAGCGCAGCACCGCGCTGACCGGATCGGTGCGGCGCCGGACGCCGGGCCCCGCGTGGATCTCCAGTTCCTCCGGCGCGACCGTCCGCCCGCAGGCGGCGCACCGCCCGTCCGGGCCGACGCGGGTGCCGCAGTCGGCGTGCAGGAACAGGCGGCACGGCTCGGCGGACAGGTGGTCCTCCGCCCAGCGGGCGAGCGTGTGGACGACGGGCCACAGCTCCTTGCCCATCTCGGTGAGGACGTAGTCGTGGCCGTCCTTGCCCAGGACACCGGTCTCGACGAGCGACTGGAGCCGCGCGGACAGCACCGCGCGCGGGATGTCCAGGTGGACGTGGAAGTCGCTGAACCGGCGGACGCCGTAGAAGGCGTCCCGCACGATCAGCATCGTCCAGCGCTCCCCCACGACCTCCAGCGCGCGGGCGAGCGAGCAGTCCTGCGCCGCGTAGTCCTTGCCGAGTGCCATGCGTCCCACAGTACCCGCCAGGGGGTTCATTCATTGAACTCCCACGTGCTACCGTCGGCCCCCTTGGTTCGTTCACTGAACTCTAGGAGACCGCATGACGACTCTGGCCGCACCCCGCGCGGCGCGCCGCGCGCCCGGCCCGGCGGCCGCGCTGACGCTGCCGGCCGCCGCCACCCTGCTGGCCCTCATGAACTACTGCGCGCCGGCGGCGACGCTCGCCGACACCGCGCGCGGGCTGCACGCCGGGGCGACCGCGCAGATCTGGCTGATGAGCTCGATCAGCCTCGGCCTCTCGGCGGCGCTGCTCGCGGCCGGCAGCCTCGCCGACGACCACGGGCGCAAGCGGGCGTTCGTGGCCGGCGCGGCGGCCCTCGCCGCCTCCAGCGTGGCGTGCGCGCTCGCGCCGAACGCCGCGGTGTTCGTCGCGGGCCGGATCGCGCAGGGCGCCGCCAGCGCGGCGCTGCTGGTGACCGGGCTCGGCATCGTCGGCGCCTCGTTCGAGCCGGGCCCGCGCCGGGCGCGGGCCACCGGGACGTGGGGCGCGATGGTCGGCCTCGGCATCGCGCTCGGCCCGATCGGCGCGGCCGGGCTGACCGCGCTCGGCGGCTGGCGCCTCTGGTACTGGGCGGCGGTCGCCGCCTCCGTGCTGCTCGCGGCCGCCGCGGCCCGGTCGCTGGAGGAGTCGCGGGCCGAGCGCCCGCGCGGCCTGGACCTGCCGGGCCTCGCCACGATGAGCCTCGGCGTGGCGGCGCTGGTGGCGGCGATCACCTGGGGCCGCACCGGCTGGACGGCGCCGGGCGTCCTCGCGCTGTTCGCGGTCGCGGCCGTCCTGCTGGCCGTGTTCGTGCTGGTGCAGGCGCGGCGCCGGGAGCCGATGGTCGACCTGGCGCTGTTCCGGCGCCCGGCGTTCCTGCTGTCGGTGACGGGCGCGCTCGTCACCGGGCTCGCCGTGATCGGCATCATGACCTACCTGGCGACGATGATGAGCCTGGTCATGGGGCTGACGCCGGTCGGGGCCGCGCTGGTGCTGGCGATCTGGTCCGCGCTGTCGTTCGCGGTCGCCCTGCAGGCGCACCGGCTGCCGGCGCGGCTGCCCGTCCGGCGGCTGCTGGCCGCCGGGTTCGCGCTGTCGGCCGCCGGCCAGTTCGCGATGGCGGACCTGGCCCCGGACGCGCACTGGTGGCGCCTCGCCCCCGGCCTGGCCGTCGCCGGCGTCGCGAGCGGCCTCACCAACGCGATGCTCGCCCGGCTGGCCGTGGAGAGCGTCCCCGCCGACCGCGCGAGCATGGGCGCCGGCGCGAACAACACCGCCCGCTACATCGGGGCGTCGGTCGGCGTGGCGGTCGTCGGGGCCGTCGCGACCGGTTCCGGGCACGACCCGGCCGCGCTGGCGCACGGCACGAACACCGCGATGGTCATCTCGGCGATCGCCGCCCTTGCCTACGCCGCCCTGGCCCTGGCCATCCGCAACCGCCCCTCCACCCCCACACCTCGTTGACCTGCGGCGTGTTGTTGTTATGGAGCGGCTCATAACAACAACACGCCGCAGGTCAACGTCGGCTAGGCGAGTTCTTCGATGAAGGCGGCCAGTTGGGTCAGGTTGCGGCACTCGAACATCGGGAGCAGGTCGCCGTAGCGCGACGCGGCCGAGTCGCCGGTGTCCCACTGGGCGCGGGGTTCGGGGTTGAGCCAGTACGCGTGCCGCGCCCGGTCGACCATCGACCGCAGGATCGGCAGGGACAACTCCCCGTAGTTGGAGCGCGCGTCCCCGAGGATCAGCAGGGACGTCTTGGACGTGACGGCGTCGCGGTACTTCTCGTCGAACACCTTGAGGGCGTGGCCGTAGTTGGAGCGGCCGGTGATCCAGACGAGGTCGGCCTCGGCGGCGAGCCGCGCCATCGCGTCCACGACGTCGGTGCCGGGCGCGAAGTACTTGGTGATCTCGTCGGTGGCGTCGATGAACGCGAACGCGCGGACCTTGCTGAACTGCTCCCGCAGCGCGAACGTCAGCAGCAGCGTGAAGTGCGCGAACGCCGACACCGAGTCGCTGGCGTCGCACAGCACGACCAGCTCCGGCCGGTGCGGGCGGCGCGGCCGGTGGTGGGTGGTGAGCGGCACTCCGCCGCTGGCGAGGGACGCGCGGACCGTCCGGCGGAAGTCCAGCCGCCCGCGCCGTCCGTGCCGCTGCTTCTGCACCAGCCGGGACGCGAGCTTGCGCGCCAGCGGGTACACCTCGCGGCGCAGCGCCTCCATCTCGGCGCGGCTCGCGCCGGCGAAGTCGAGCCGCTCCAGCGGCGGCCGGACGGCGATGCGCGCGGTCCGCTCGACGCCGGTGTCCTCGGCGATGCGGCGGCGGACCTCGCCCGCGACGAGGTCCTGGAACCGGCCGATGCGGTCGCGGAACGTCCGGCGGGCGACCCGCTCGGCCATCCCGCCGCGCTCCCGCCCGCCGAGGACGGCGTTCAGCAGCCGCGCCATGAGCGTGTCGGGCGACAGCGCGTTGAGGACCCCGGAGGAGAACCACGACTCGCGCCCGGGCGTCTGCCCGTACTCGGCGACGGCGAGGCGGGCGAACTGCCGCAGGCCCGCGTCGTCGCCGGACAGCAGCAGCTCCGCCAGCTCGTCCCGGCGGGCCTGCACCCGCGGGTCCAGCGCCGGCGGGACGGGGCGCCCGTCGTCGTTCAGCGTCCGCGCGGGGCGCTCCCGCGGCGCGCCCGCGCCGTCCCCGACCGCCGCCGGGAACCACAGGTCGAAGAGCGTGTCGAACGTCGGGCGGTGCTGGGGCCGCTTGACGACCGTCGCGGCGTAGGCGGCGCGCAGCGACTCGCGGTCCAGCAGGTCGACCGCCTGCATCGCGCGGACCGCGTCCAGGCCCTCCGCGACCGACACCGGCAGCCCGGCCCGGCGCAGCTCCGCGACGAACCCGGTGTGCCGGTCGACGAGGGAGGCCATGTCAGCTCCGCAGCCCCAGTTCCTTCAGGGCGCGCTCATGGTCGGAGACGTGCTTGAGGACGACGCCGAGGGTCCGCGCGACGGCGGCCTCGTCCAGCTCGTCCAGCCCGAGCGCGAGCAGCGTGCGCGCCCAGTCGACGGTCTCGGCGATCGACGGCGCCTTCTTGATCTCCAGGTCCCGGAGCGTCCCCACCGTCCGGACCAGCTGCTCGGCCAGCTCGGCCTCGATCCCCGGCACCTGCGCGAGCACGATGTCGCGCTCCCGCTCGGGCGCCGGGTAGTCCAGGTGCAGGTAGAGGCAGCGGCGCTTGAGCGCCTCCGACAGCTCCCGCGCCGCGTTGGAGGTGATGAGCACGAACGGGCGCCGCACCGCGCTGACCGTGCCGAGCTCGGGGATCGTGACCTGGAAGTCCGACAGGACCTCCAGCAGCATGCCCTCCACCTCGACGTCGGCCTTGTCCGCCTCGTCGATCAGCAGGACGGTCGGGTCGGCCCGCCGGATCGCCGCCAGCAGCGGCCGCTCCAGCAGGAACTCCTCGGAGAAGATGTCGTCGTGGGTCTCCTGCCACGCCCGGTCCGCCGGGGCCGCCTGGATGGCGAGGAGCTGCTTCTTGTAGTTGAACTCGTACAGCGCGCGGGCCTCGTCCAGCCCCTCGTAGCACTGCAGCCGGATCAGCTCCGCGCCGGTCGAGGCCGCGACCGCCTTCGCCAGCTCCGTCTTGCCGACCCCGGCCGGGCCCTCCACGAGCAGCGGCTTCCCGAGCGCCTGCGCGAGGTACACGGTCGTGGCGATCGCCTCGTCCGCGAGGTAGCTGACGCCGGCGAGCCGGGCCGCGACGTCGGCGGGCGAGGCGAACATTCCGTCGGTCATCCGTTGCCCTTCTTCGCGTTGCCCTTCTTCACCGCGACCTTCGTGTACTTCTGGTTGGTCCCGGCGAAGACGAGCGTTTTCGCGTCCTCCAGGCTGACGCCCCAGTAGGACGCGGTCTGCGGGTCGCCGCCCTTCCACGAGTAGCGGAACTTGCCCCCGCCCTCGGGGATGACCGTGCCGGTCCACAGCTTCTGCCCGTTCCGCACCCACACGCCGCTGCCGTCGGCGGTGAACTGGAAGTAGTCCTTCGCCGTGCCCGCCCACCGTCCGACGAGCGGCTTGACGTCGGACGGCTTCACCACCGGGATCGGCGCCAGCGCCGTGCCCGGCGCGGACGGGGACGGGTCCGCCGCGTCCGCCTTCTCGCCCCCGCCGCACCCGGTCAGCGCGAGGACGGCGGCGGCGCACACGCCGAGGACCAGCGAACGGGCCACGGGGACCTCCGGGGGGATCGGGGACGAGAGCGGCAGTGTATTGCCCTTGCTACCTGCGGGGTACAGGCCGGTTCGCCCCGCGGGGTGACGCGGCGCGGCGCGCCCGCCGCCTATAACGGAGCCATGACGACCCCACGACTGCCGCGCGAGGACCTCACGGCGGCGATGGCGGCCCGGCGCGAGCTCGGACCCGACTACGACGACGCCTTCATCGAGACGGTCGTGGACCGCATCGAGGAGGCCCTCGACACGCGCGCCGCCGCCGGGCCGCGGTCCGGGCGCCGTCCGGCACCCGGACCGCGGCCCGGCGTGGAGTACGTCACCGCGGCACGCGATCACAGCCTGGCCATGGCGGTGCTGTCGCTGCTCGCCGCGATCCCGCTGAGCGCGATCGCCGTCGTCAACGCCGGCCTGCCCGGCCTGCTGATCACCATCGCGGGCATCGTCCTGGTGAACCTCACCTACACCTTCCGGCCGCGCTAGCGCCCTACTTGCCGGGCTCCGGGTCGCGGGGCAGGCCGAGGATGCGCTCGCCGATGATGTTCAGCTGGACCTCGGTCGTGCCGCCGTAGATGGTCATCGCGCGGCTGAACAGCATGGCGCGGGCCACGATGCCGCTCTCGGCCATGACGACCTCGGTCGCGGCGGCCGTGCCCTGCGCGGCCCAGCAGTAGTCGGCGACGTCCTGGTTGAACTGGACGCCGAGGAGCTTGCGGACGCTCGCCTCCGCGCCCGGCTCCACGCCGTTCAGCTGCTTGAGGGTGGTCCGCAGGCCGAGCAGGTCGATCGACTGGCCCTGCGCGACGAGCTTGCCGACCTCGGCGGCGGCGACCGTGTCCGGCTGCCGGTTCTCGAAGAACCGCAGCAGCTCGGGGACGCCCATGCCGAGGCCGCCGCCGGTCGACAGCGACACGCGCTCGTTGGAGAGCGTGTTGCGGGCGACCTGCCAGCCCCGGTTCACCTCGCCGACGACCTGGTCGTCCGGGACGAACACGCCGTCCAGGAACACCTCGTTGAACAGCGCCTCGCCGGTCAGCTCGCGCAGCGGGCGGACGTCCACGCCCTCGGCCTTCATGTCGACCAGGAAGTAGGTGATGCCGTCGTGCTTGGCCGCGTCCGGGTCGGTGCGGGCGATGCAGAAGCCCCACTGGGCGTGCTGCGCCAGGGACGTCCAGATCTTCTGGCCGGTGAGCTTCCAGCCGCCCTCGACCCGCTCGGCCTTCATCGACAGCGACGCGAGGTCGGAGCCGGCGCCCGGCTCGGAGAACAGCTGGCACCACACGATCTGGCCGCGCAGCGTCGGGCGCAGGAACCGCTCCTTCTGCTCCTGCGAGGCGTAGCGGACCAGGGAGGGCACCAGCCACGCGCCGATCCCGAGGTTCGGCGCCTTGACCTTGGCGGCCTTCAGCTCCTGCTGGATGAGGATCTGCTCGACCGGCCCCGCCTCCCGGCCCCACGGCTTCGGGAAGTGCGGGACGGACCAGCCCTCGTCGCCCATGCGGGCGTTGAGCGCGTCCTTGTCCTCGATCGCGGCCAGTTCGGCGATCTCGGCGCGGATGCGCTCGCGCAGCGGCTGGGCGTCCTCGTCGAGTTCGAGGACGACCTCGCGGCGGCCCCCGCCGAGCGCGAGCCTCGCGACCTCGGCGGCCCAGTCCTTGGACGGGCCGAGCAGCGACCGGAGCGTGAGGGCGCGGCGCAGGTAGACGTGCGCGTCGTGCTCCCAGGTGAAGCCGATGCCGCCGAGGATCTGGATGGCGTCGCGGGCCGTCTGCACGCCGGCATCGACCGCGATCACGGCCGAGACGGCGGCGGCGAACCCGGCGTCGCCGGCGCCCTCGTCCAGCGCGCGGGAGGCGTCCCACGCGGCGGCGCGGGCCTGCTCCAGCGCGATGAGCGCGCGGGCCGCCTTGTGCTTGACGCCCTGGAACTGGCCGATCGGGCGGCCGAACTGCTCGCGGACCTTGGCGTACTCGGCGGCGGTGTCCACCAGCCACCCGGCGAGGCCAGCGGCCTCGGCGCCGAACAGCGCGGCGGCGAGGTCCCTGACCCGGCCGGTGGTGAGGCCGTCCGCCACCCGGTCGGCGGCGACGGCCACCTCGGACGCCTCCACGGCGGCGACGCGGCGGACCCGGTCCAGGCTCGCGACCGGGGTGACGGTGAGGTCGGCGGCGTCGACCGCGACCCACTGCTCCCCGTCCTCGGCCGCGACCGGCAGGACGATCACGTCGGCGAGCGCGGCGCCGAGCACGGTCCCGGACGTGCCGGACACCAGCAGCGCGTCGCCGTCGCGGCGGCCGGTCAGCGCGCCGTCCAGCGCGACGGCGGCCGTCTTGGACCCGTCGGCGAGCGCGGGCAGCAGCTCCGCGCGCAGCTTGGCGTTGCTGGACGCGTCGATGAGCGCGCTCGCGAGGACGGTCGGCAGGAACGGGCCGGGCGCGGCGGCGCGGCCCAGCTCCTCCAGTACGACCGACAGCTCCAGCAGCCCGTAGCCCTGCCCGCCGTGCTCCTCGGCCAGGTGCAGGCCGAGCAGGCCCTGCTCTGCCAGGGCGGGCCAGAACCCGGGCCTGGCCTCCTCGTCGGCGTCCAGCACGGCCCGGACGGCCGTCGCCGGGATGTTGCGCTCGGCGAAGCCGCGCACCGATTCGGCGAGCGCCTCGTGCTCCTCGGTCAGCCCGATGGCCATGCGTCACCCTTTCTCAGACCTTTTGACCGAGATTCTAGAACAGGATTCGGGTATGTGGGGAGCCAGGCCCGAGGTCAGCCCTCGCGTGTCGCGGCGGCGTCCTCGGCGGCGTCCGCGCCGTCCGCGCCGACCTCCCGCAGCGGCTCGCGCAGCCCCTTGCCGGACGGCTTGCGCCCGACGGCGAGGCTCGCCACCGTGGTGGCCGCGAGCGTCCCGGCGATGACCGCGAGGGACAGCCAGATCGGGATGTCCGGCGCCCATGCGACACCGTACTCGTGCAGCGCGTGGAAGATCAGCTTGACCCCGATGAAGCCGAGGATGAACGCCAGCCCGTGCGCGAGGTAGACCAGCCGGTCGGTGAGGCCGCCGATCAGGAAGTACAGCTGGACCAGGCCCATCAGCGCGAACGCGTTGGCGGTGAAGACCAGGTACGGCTCGGTCGTCAGCCCGAAGATCGCCGGGATGGAGTCCAGCGCGAACAGCACGTCGGTGGAGCCGATCGCGATCATCACGATCGCCATCGGGGTCATCAGCCGGCGGCCGCCGCGCCGGGTGACGAACCGGCTGCCCTCGTACTCCTCGGACGTGGGGATGACGCGCTTGGCCCACCGCAGCAGGCGGTTCTCCTTGAACTCGTCCTCGTCGCCGCCGCGCACCAGGCCGATCGCGGTCCACAGCAGGAACGCGCCGAAGATGAAGAAGACCCAGGTGAAGGTCGAGATCGCGGCGGCGCCGACCGCGATGAACAGGCCGCGCAGCAGCAGCGCGATCACGATGCCCGCCATCAGCACCGCGTGCTGCGCCTGCTTCGGCACCGCGAACCGGGCGAGGATCACCATGAACACGAACAGGTTGTCGACGCTCAGGCTCTTCTCGGTGACGAACCCGCCGAAGTACTCGCCGGCGTACCGGCCTCCGGCGAACAGCCACACGCCGAGCCCGAACAGGACGGCGAGGCCGATGTAGACCGCGGACCAGAACGCGGCCCTGCGGGTCGTGAACTCCCGCGTGTCGTTCCTGTGGATCAGGAACAGGTCGGCGGCGATGACGGCGAGGATGCCTGCGATGGTCAGGCCCCACACCATGGGGGTAACGGTCAACGTGAACACCTCCAGCGGACACGAACGAGCGCTGGAGGTCTCTCCCGCCCTGACGACGATGCGGGCCGCGGAACCCGGGCCGGTGCGGACCGACCGTACTGACGAGAACCGCGCGCGGGGATACTCCCCTCCAATTGCCTACTCCAACGCAGGTCGGCGCGGGGGCGTTCCCTGGTCCGCGAGATTTTCCGGCCCGGTTCCGAACCCCGTCCCCGGCCGGGGCATCAAAGGCTCAGCGCCGGGTGTCGGTCAGCTCCCGGTAGACGCCCGCGAGCTGGTCGACGGCGTCGTCCTCGCCCGGCAGCAGCGCCGACCGCTCGGCGGCGGCCGAGCCGAGCCGCGCCGCCAGCGACGGGTCGTCCAGGACGCGGCTCACCGCCCGCTCCAGCGCCTCCGCGTCGCCCGGCGGCACCAGCAGCGCCGCGTCGCTCTCCGGGCCGTGCAGCAGCGCGTCCCCGGCGGGCCGCGTCGCCCCCACCATGCCCGGGATGCCGCCGACACGGGTCGCCACCAGCGGCTTCCCGGCCCGCAGGATCTCCTGGACGACCAGCGGCTGCCCCTCCCACACGCTCGGCAGCACCGCCACGTCGCAGGCGGCCAGCAGCCCGGGGACGTCCGAGCGGTGGCCGAGCAGCCGGACGGGCAGGTCCTCGGCCTCGATCCGGGCGCGCAGCTCGTCCTCCAGGGGGCCGCCGCCGGCGATCGCGACGAGCGGCGGCGGGGTGCGCGCCGCCCAGACCGCGGCGGCGTCCAGCAGCGTGGGCAGGCCCTTCTGCTCGGCGAGCCGCCCGACCGTGAGGATCAGCGGCCGGTCCCCCACGCCGAGCTCGGCCCGCAGGTCGGCGCGCGCGGCCGGGCCCGGCTGCGCCTTCGGCGCCGGGGCGGGCACGATCGCGTGCCCCACCGACCGGGCGCCGAGCGAGCGCATCCGCTCCTCCAGGTCGGGCGAGACGCCGAGGACGCGGGCGGCGCCGCGCGCCACGACGCGTTCCAGCGCCCCGTACACGGCGGCCGTCCGGCCGCCGGCGATCACGGCGTTGTGCAGGGTGACGACCAGCGGCGCGCCGCCCCGCGAGAACCGCAGCGGCCCCGGCGCGACCCGGGCGCCCGCCGCCACCGCGAGCGCGCCCGCCCGCAGCCCGTGCGCGTGCACGACGTCCGCACCGCGCAGCAGCGACCGCAGCCGCGCCACGGCCCGCGCGTCGCGCACCGGGCGCGGCCGGTCGGCGAAGTCGACGGCGGCGAACCGGACGCCGTCGCCGCCGAACCCGAACTGCTCCTGCGTCCGCGGCGGCCCGCACACGAGCACGCGGGCGCCGCGCCCGGCGAGCCCCGCCGCGACGGACCGGACGTGCCGCCCGACGCCGCCCGCGCTGGTGCCGAGGACGAGCGCGACGCGCAGCCCCTCCAGGTCCCGGTTGTCAGCCATTGCGTGTCACCTTCCGGGTGAGGACGGCGCGCAGGTCGCGCCCGTCGATCACGAAAGCGATGATCAGGAACACCGCGCCGGCGACCAGCGCGGCCAGCGCGCCGGTCCCGACGTTGCGCAGCTCCCCGGCCGGCCCCGTGCCGCCGGGGCCGAGCAGCGCGGCGACCGCGTACCCGGCGCCGCCGCCCGCCGCGCCGCCGAGCAGCCCGGCCGCGAGCGCGCGCGGCAGGCCCCGCGCGGCCGCGGCGCCGCGGGCGCGCACGAGCGTGCCGAGCAGCAGCACGCCGGCGACGGTCATCCCGGCGGCGTTGCCGATGCCGAGGGCCGCGACGACCCACTGCCGTTCGACCGACAGCACCAAGACGACGTCGGCGCCCATCACGACGACCCAGCCCGCGACGACCGCGATGGCCCCCATCCGCCCCCGGTGGCAGGCGAACAGGACGCGTCCGAGGTGCGCGACGAGCCCGTAGCCGAGCAGGCCGGGCGCGAACGCCAGCACCGCCCGCGACAGCACCTCCTGCTGGTCGGGATGGCCGGGGTTGAACACGGCCGCGATCGGGACGGCGACGGCGGCGAGCGCGGCGGCGCCCGCGCACGACACCAGGATCACCGCGCGGGTCGTGGACGCGGTGACCTGGTCGAACCGGTCCTGCTCCCCGGCGCTGATCCGGGCCGACAGCAGCGGGAACGCGCTGGTCGCGATCGGCACCGCCAGGATCGCCCACGGCAGCAGGTAGATCGCCCACGCGTACTGGTAGTTGGCGAGCGCGCCGCCCGTCCCCTCGTAGCTGAGCCGGACGACCAGCAGCGCCGACAGCTGCTGCGCCGCGACCGTGGCGAGGCCGGCGAGCGCGAGCCGCCGCACCCGGCGCGCCACACCGTCGGGGAACCGCAGCGTGGGGCGCAGGCCGAGCCGCAGCCGCCACGTCGCGATCCCGGCGGTCGCCGCCATCGCGACGCCGCCGAGCGTCGTCCCGACCGCCAGCGTCAGCTCCGCGTCCAGCGGCAGGCCGGCGAGGTCGTTCTCGAAGCCGCGGCCGAGCGGCGCGTAGGCGATGTAGGCGCCGATCACCACCAGGCTCGACATGAGCGGCGCCAGCGCGGGCGCCGCGAACCGGCGGTGCGACTGCAGCAGCCCGTACAGGACGACCGCCATGCCGTACATCACCATCTGCGCCGACATGATCGCGAGCATGGTGGAGCCGACGTCGATGATGTCGCCGCGCGAGCAGCCCTTCAGGTCGCCGCCGACCAGCACCTCCATGATCGGGCGGGCGCCGAGCGCCATCAGCGCCGACAGCGGCACCATCAGCACCACGATCCAGGTCAGCAGCGCCGACCCGATCCGGCGGACCTGCTCGCGGTCGCCGCGCTCGGCGGGCCCGGCGAGCACCGGCACGACCATGCTGGCGAGCGCGCCGCCCGCGACGATCTCGTAGACGATGCTGGGGAACTGCGTCGAGGTGAAGTACGCCTGGCTCAGGCAGGACGTCGTGACCGTCTGGGAGAAGGCGTAGGTGCGCCCGAACCCGGCCAGCCGCGACAGGACGGTGATGACCGCGATGACGACGGCGGCGCCCGCCAGGCCGCCGGTCAGCCGGCGCACGGCCGGCGACCGCCGGGCCGGCGGGGACGTTTCGGGAGGGGTCACGCGCGTGGATGCTCCGCGGGGGCCGTCCGGTGCGCCTAGGCCGGGCCCGCGGCGACGCCGTCGCCGGC
>NZ_SMJW01000116.1 GCF_004348335.1 Actinomadura bangladeshensis
GAGCTCGGGGGCTCCGGGCGGCGGGGTCTCGCCGACCGGGACCGGTGGGGGTGGTCGGCGCGGCCCGCCTCGTCCACGGTCCGGGTGAAGATCGCCAGATCCGCGGGGCGGACGCTGGCCGGGGCCTTCGGCGTGCTCTCGCTGGTGGCCTCGCTGGTGCTGTTCGGGCTGATGTGGGCCGAGTTCAACGAGGAGACCACCCGCACCGAACTGGTCGGGGCCCTGTGGTGGCCGCTCTTCGCGGTCGTCCTCGCCGGGGTCGGGCTCCAGACGCTCAGGCTGGTGCTGGTACGGCCTCGCGTGTGGGTGACCGAGGACGAGATCGTCATCTGGGACGCGCTGCTGCTGTGGAAAGTGCTGCGGATACCGCGCGCCGAGATCGCGGCGATCCATTACGGCGTTGAGCCGCGGGGGCGCGAGATCGAGGACGGCGTGCTCCAACTGACGCCGTTCCGGGAAGAACTCAACCTCACCCTGGAGATGCGGGACGCCGTTTCTCTTCCCGCCCGCCGGCTGCGCTGGGGCAACTGGTTCTGGGTCATGCTGACGTTGAAGGATCTGAATCCGCGTACGGGCATGCCGCAGCGGGGGCGGCGAGCCCAGTGGTTGCGCCTTCGGGTGAAGGAACCGCGCAGGGTGGCCGGTGAACTCGACCGCTGGCTCGCGGAGGAGGAGGCACTCCCGGCCCCGGTGTTCTCGCCGGTCGATCACGCCCGTGACGGGGTCGTCCGCACGCACCGGGGCACCGGCGCGGCGCGCGTCAAGATCAAGGGGCAGTTGCCCCATCCGGTGCTGGCCGAGTTCGCGAACGAGGGTCCCGGGACGCTGCGGGCCTGGCTTCGACGCACCGAGTTCGGCCGCGGGACACCGGTCGCGGCGTGCGGCCCCGAAGCACCGTCCGCCATGGTCGTCCTGGACGACCGGCTGGTATCCGGCAAGGCGCTCACGAAGAGGTACCTGCACGTCGAGTCCGAAGGGCCGTGGACGGTCACGATCAGCGGGCCGGAACGCGCCCGCGCGTTCACCGGCTCGGCCACCGGCAGCGGAACCGACGTGCTCGGTTACCAGGGGCCCGCCGGAATCGCCGTCCTGACCTGCCCGGACGGCCAACCCCTCCAGGTCCACCTGCACGGGCCGGACCTCGTCGCGCTCCACGGCTGCGACCCGGTCGTGTCGACCGCCGAGGTCGGCCCGGGATCCGAGCCGAGCCGCAGCACCTTCGCCGTTCCGGCGCAGGCGGTGCTCCAGGTGAGAACCGCAGGGGCGGACTGGCGGATCGACGTCACCCCACTGGACCGGGCCGGTGTGGACGGCCTCGCCCGCGTCCGGCCGTTCGAGCACTCGATAGCCGGTGACCGGACCGCGGTGGTGCGCTACCTGGGCCCGCCGGGACCCGTGCTGTTCCGCAGCGGAGACGCCTTCGGGCTGCTGCAACTCGACGCCGCGCTGACCCCCGTCCGAACGCTCGCCGTTCCGGACGGCGACACGGAAATCCACCTCCGTTCCCGCACACTTCTCCAGGTCACCGGCGGCCACGGCGCCTGGTCCATGGAAGAGACCCATCTCCTCCACGCGCCGCACCCGGCCCCGAAGTAGGGATGCCGGTGCCCGCGGGGTGTCAGGGGGCCAGGCGGAGGACGTCCGTCGCCCGGCTCGCGGCGTCGAGCACCGCGCCGACCAGCTTGTCCCGGGCCTCACCGAAGCGCGAGGTCGGTGCCACGATGCCGACGGCGCCGAAGACGGAACCGTCGTGCGTGAAGAACGGGGAGCCGAGCGCCGTGATGCCGGGGCTGGTGTCGATGTCGACGGCCCAGCCCCGCTCCCGGACCTCCTTGAGCTCTTGCAGCAGGGCCGTGCGGAAGCGCCGCTGGGCGGTCGGGGACGTGCCGGTCGCGCTGCGCTCGATGATCTCGTCCCGCAGCGCGGCATCGGCATGGGCCAGGACGGCCTTGCCCGACGCGCGGTGCGGCTCGTTGCCCGTCAGGCCGACGTAGAGCCCGCTGACGCGCAGCGGCTGCGACCCTTCGACCAGCACTTTCAGGATCACGTTCCGGTCGTCGAGGGTCGACAGGAACGAGGTCTCGGCGGTCGCCCCGGCGAGGTCGCCGACGATGCCCGCGAGCTTGTCGTTGACGTTGAAACCGCGCTGGTAGGACCGGAACAGCGTGCCCACCCCGGCGCCGAGGCGGAGGGTGGCGTCGGCGCGGCGCTCGAGGTAGCCGCGCGCGAGCAGCGTCCGCATCAGGTGGTAGCAGGTGGTGATGTTCAGGCCGAGGCCGGCGGAGACCTGCTGGACGGTCGGCGCGGCCTCGGCGGCGGCCACGTACTCGAGGAAGCTCAGCGCTCGCTCGACCGTCTGCAGAGTCTGGCCGGACTTGCCCGAAGTGCTGTTCACTATTTGAAAGTATCAGGTCGCGGTGCGGGCTCCGGTCCGCCGGAGCGGGGCGTTGAGGCGGTCGGCGAACGCATCGAACGCCCGGACGGGCGGGTAGGCGTCGGGGTCGACGACCACGTCGAGGACGGTGACGCGGCCGGAGTCCAGCGCCTTCCGCAGTGCCGGGGCGACGGCGTCCGGGTGGTCGACCGCGATTCCGGCGGCTCCCACCGCGGACGCGATGGCCGCGTGGTCCACGGGGGCGAACTCGATGCCGGTGGTCGTCTCCCCGAACTTGGCGTTCTCGGCATGCCGCTGTGCGCCGAGCAGCGAGTTGTCGAGCACCACGACGGTCACCGGAAGATCCTCCCGCACCGCGGTCTCCACCTCGGACCAGACGTGCGCGAAGCCTCCGTCGCCGACGACCGCGATGACCCGCCGTCCGGGCGCGGCGATCTTCGCTCCCAGGGCCAGCGGCAGCCCCCAGCCGAGGCCGGCCAGGCCGCGCGGCATGAGGAAGCGCTGGCCCTGCCGCGCCCGGAGGTGGCTCGCGACCCAGAACGAGGAGTAGCTGGCGTCGGTGACCACGATGTCCTCGGGGTCCAGGAGCCGGCCGAGTTCGGCGAAGAGGCGTTCCGGGGCGATGGGGGTCCCGCCGGACTCCAGCAGCGGGGTGACGGCCTCGATGTGCCGCCGGCGGCCGGCGGCGATGGTCGCCTTCAGCTCCGCCGACGTGGCGGCACGGGTGCCGAGATCGGTCTCTGCCAGGGCGGCCGTGAGGTCGCGGAGGGCGGCGCGGGCGTCACCGAGCAGACGCACGGACTCGTAGTTCCGCCCCACTTCGAGCGGGTCGACGTCGATGTGGATGTAGGTGGCGTCGGGGGAGGTCAGCGTCCAGCCCTCGGTGCCGTTCTCGTTCGTCCGGGTGCCGACCAGCAGGACGACGTCGGCGCCGGAGATCAGGTCGAGGTGGAAGTGCGCGGGCCCGCGCTCGCCGGTGACGTTGGCCGCGACGCCGAGTGACAGCGGGCCCGATTCGTCCACGGCGCCCTTGCCCATGTTCGTCGTGACCACGGGCAGGTGCGCGGTCTCCTGGAGCGCGGCGAGCTCGGCCACCGCTCCCGAGCCGTGCACCCCGCCGCCCGCGACGACGAGCGGCGACCGCGCCTGCGCGAGGAGCCGTGCCGCGCGCGTCACCTCGGCGGCGTCCGGCCGGGGACGGTCGAGCGGGAAGGCGCCGAGGTCGGCGGTGCGCGGGAAGCGCGCGGGCACGGCCGGCAGTCCGAGGACGTCCCGGGGGACGAGCAGGACGACCGGTCCGGGCCGTCCGCTGTTGGCCACCGTGAACGCGTGGTCGACGGCGTCCTCGGCACGCGCGGGGTCGTCGATGCGCCGGGTCCACTTGGAGACGCCCGCGAACAGCGCGACGTGGTCCATCTCCTGGAAGGCGTTGCGGTCGCGGTGGGCCGCCGGCACCTCCTGTACGAGCACGAGCATCGGGATGGACGCTTTGAGCGCCTCTCCCATCGGGGCGACGAGGAGGGTGGCGGCGGGTCCGTTCTGGGCGGCCACCACCCCGGTCCGGCCGGAGATCCGGGCGAACCCGTCGGCCATGGCGCCGCCCGCGTTCTCCGTCCGGTACAGGATCTGGCGGATGCCGATGCGCTCGGCGGCGAGCATCAGCTCGGTCGGGTTGCTCTGGCCGAGGATCGTCCCGACTCCGTGACGGGCCAGGGCACCTGCGATGACGTCAGCGACAGTGGTCATGCCCGTACGGTTGCAAATTGTGAACCTCACGTCAAATAATGAATCTTTCACTATTTGCAAAGCTATGCAGATATTGACTTCATTGTGAGGCGGCTCATACCCTCGGAGCGTGACCGGCTCCCTTGGCACGAACGATCTGGAGGTCCCGTGACCATCGACACCGGTGAATCGCAGCTGAGCCCCGTACTCTGCCTGCACTCGCTGTTCCTCGACCCCCGCTCCTTCGAGGGTCTCGTCGCCGCCGGCGCCGGCCGGTTCCGGTTCATCGCACCGGAGTTCCCCGGGCAGGCCGGCCGCCTGGACGAGGCCGACGCGACCGTGACCATGGACCGGTGCACCGATGACGTGCTCGCCCTGGTCGACCGGCTCGGCCTCGCCTCCGTGTCGGCCGTCGGGCAGTCGATGGGCGGCGACGTCGCCGTCCGCATCGCGGCCCGCCGCCCCGGCCTGGTCGACCGGCTCGTGCTGATGGGGTCGTCGGCGGGAGCCGAGACCCCCGAGAACCGCGAACTGTTCGGCGCGTTCGTCGACAGGTTCGAGCGGGAGGGGTTCACCCCGGAGGTCGTCGACTTCGTCAAGGGCATCCTGTTCGCGGCGACCGTCCTCGACGACCCCGGCCGCACCGACATCCACGAGACCTGGACGAGGCGGCTCGGCGAACTCTCCCCCCGGCTCGCGCACGCCGCGCGGGGCGTCGTCGAGCGGGAGAGCGCGCTCGACCTGCTGCCCCGGATCACCGCGCGGACGCTCATCATCTCCGGGACCCAGGACCACGCCCGCCCGCCCGCCTGGTCCGACGAGATGTTCGACGCGATCCCGGACGCCGAACTGTGGCGCATCAAGACCGCGGGCCACAGCCCCTGCCTCGAAGACCCCGGCGCCGTCCTCCCGCGCGTCCTCGACTTCCTCGCCTAGTGCGGGACGGAGAAGCAGACATGACCACTCCCCCCAGGCACGCGGCCGGCTTCCTCGCCCGGCCGCACCGGCTGCTCATCGACGGCGAGTTCGTCGACGCCCTCGACGGGAAGACCTTCGAGACGATCGACCCGGGCACCGGCGCGGTGCTCGGCACCGTGGCGGAGGCGTCCGAACGGGACGTCGACCGCGCCGTGGCCGCGGCCCGCCGGGCCACGGACGGCCCATGGGCGGCCATGTCGCCGAGCGAGCGGGGCCGCATCGTGCACCGCGTCGGCGACCTGATCGCCGAGCACGCCGAGGAACTCGCGGAACTGGAGTCGCTCGACAGCGGGAAGCCGGCGAGCGCGGCGCTCGCCGTCGAGATCCCGCTCGCCGCGGACATGTTCTGGTACATGGCGGGCGCGGCCCGGCGGATCAACGGGACGACAGTCACGCCGTCGGTGCCCTACATGCCGGGCCAGGAGTTCCACGCCTACACGACCCGCGAGCCGGTCGGCGTCGCCGGGCAGATCATCCCGTGGAACGTTCCGATCCTGATGGCCGCGTGGAAGCTCGCCCCGGCCCTCGCCACCGGCAACACCGTCGTCCTGAAACCGGCCGAGCAGACGCCGCTGACCGCCCTGCGGATCGGTGAACTCCTCGCCGAGGCCGGCGTCCCGCCGGGCGTGGTCAACATCGTGCCGGGGTTCGGGGAGCGGGCCGGAGCCCGCCTGGCCGCGCACGACGGCGTCGACAAGATCGCGTTCACCGGTTCGACCGAGGTGGGCCGCGCCATCGTGCGCGCCGCGGCGGGCAACCTCAAGCGGGTGTCGCTGGAGCTCGGCGGCAAGTCGCCGAACATCGTCCTCGACGACGCCGACGCCGACGCCGCCATCGCGGGCGCCGCGCTGGCGATCTTCTACAACCAGGGCGAGGTGTGCTCCGCCGGCAGCCGCCTCTACGTCCACGAATCGCAGTTCGACCGGGTCGTCGAAGGGCTCGCCGAGCACGCGCGGGGCATCCGGGTGGGCTACGGCCTCGACCCGGACACCGAGATGGGGCCGCTGGTGTCGGCGGAGCACTTCGAGCGGGTCGGCCGCTACCTCGACCTCGGCAGGGACTCGGGCGGCCGGACGCTCGCCGGGGGCGGCACGCTGGACCGGCCCGGCTACTACGTCCAGCCCAGCGTGATCGCGCGGCCCGACAGGGACCACCCGATCGTCCGGGAGGAGATCTTCGGCCCGGTCGTCACGGCCCTCCCGTTCAGCGACATCGACGATCTGGCGGCGCAGGCCAACGACACCGTCTACGGCCTCGCGGCCGGGGTGTGGACGCGCGACCTGTCGAAGGCGCACCGGCTGGCCAGACGGCTGAAGGCCGGGACCGTGCACGTGAACACCTACCACGTGTTCGGCTCCGAACTGCCCTTCGGCGGATACAAGCAGAGCGGCTGGGGCCGGGAGAAGGGCGACGAAGTCCTGGAGCAGTACCTGGAGACCAAGTCCGTCGTCGTGGCGCTGTGAATTCCGGGAGTGGACGAACATGACCGACATCCAGACAGTCGCCGGGCCGGTCGATTCCGGTGCGCTCGGCCGGACGCTCGTCCACGAGCACATCTTCGTGCTCGGTGAGGAGTACCGGCAGAACTACCAGCACGACTGGGACGAGGACGAGAAGGTCGAGCAGGCCGTCCGCGACCTGAACGAACTCAAATCCCTCGGCATCGACACCATCATCGACCCCACGGTGCTGGGGCTCGGCCGGTTCATCCCGCGTATCAAGCGCATCGCCGCGCGGACGGACCTGAACATCGTCGTCGCGACCGGCCTCTACACCTTCAACGACCTTCCGCACCAGTTCCTCAGCCGCGGGCCGGGCCTGCTCATCGACATCGAGGAACCGCTGACCGACCTGTTCGTCAGGGACCTGACGCAGGGGATCGGCGACACCGGCGTGCGCGCCGCGACCCTCAAGTGCGCCATCGACGCACAAGGGCTCACGCCCGGCGTGGAGCGCACGATGCGGGCGGTCGCGCGGGCGCTCCGGCAGCGGATCGACACGCTCGTGGGCCTCGTGCGGCGCGGCTACGCGGAGAGCATCGTCGTCTCGCACGACGCGTCCTGCTTCATCGACTTCGTCTCGGTGGAGGAGCGCCCCCAGCTGGGCGAGAAATGGAACTACCGCACCATATCCACGGAGGTCATTCCCGCGTTGCTCAAGGCCGGTGTCACTGAAAGCACCATCGAAACCATTCTCGTGGACAATCCGCGCCGATACTTCGAGGGAGTGAGGGCATGACCGCGACGCAGGGCCGCCCTTCCCTTTCCACCGCCCACTGGCCCGCGGATCCCGACCCCGGCTACTCCGACACCACCATCGGGGACGCCCTGGTCCATGCCGCCGCACAATGGCGGGACCGGACGGCGCTCGTCGAGGGCACCGGCGGGGAGCACGCGCGGCGCTGGACGTTCGGGGAACTGCTGGCGGACTCCGTCCGCGTCGCCCATGCCCTGCTCCGGCGCTTCGAGCCCGGTGAGCGCCTGGCGGTGTGGGCTGGAAACGAGCCGGAATGGGTTCAGCTCGAATTCGGCGCCGCGCTCGCGGGATTGACCCTCGTCACGGTGAATCCCGCCTTCCGGCAGGCGGAGCTGTCGTACGTGCTGAAGCAGTCCCGCGCCGCGGGCATCGTCGTCCAGCGGCGGTACCGGTCCGCCGACCTGCTGCCGATGGCCGAGGCCGCACGGGACGGCGCGCGGTTGCGCGAGGTGATCCCCCTCGACGCCCTGGAGGCGCTCCGGGCCGCGGAGAGCAGCGCACGGGACGGCCTTCCGCAGGTCGCGCCGGACGACCCCGCCCAGATCCAGTACACCTCGGGGACCACCGGACGGCCGAAGGGGGCGCTGCTCAGCCACCGCGGGCTCGTCGCCAACGGGCGGCGGTACGCGACCGTCATCGGCGCCGGACCGGACGACACCTGGGTCAATCCGATGCCGCTGTTCCACACCGCGGGCTGCGGCCTGGTGACGCTCGGCGCCCTCCAGACCGGCGGCCGCCACGTGCTCCCCGCCGGGTTCGACGCCGACCTCATGCTGGACCTGTTCGAGGCCGAGCGGGGCTCCGTCATGCTGAGCGTGCCGACCATGCTGATCCGCATGCTCGAACGGCAGGCGGACCGGCCGCGCGACGTGTCGACCTGGCGGCTCGCCACGCTCGGCGGCGCGCCCGTGCCGCTCGACCTGGTCCTGCGCGCCCAGCGGGACCTCGGCGTCGAGGTCGGCATCGGGTACGGCCAGACCGAGGCGTCGCCGTACATCACGCACACCGCCGCCGGTGAGCGGGATCCGGAGGCGCTGAGCACCGTGGGACGGCCGCTGCCCGGAACCGAGGTCAAGATCGTCCGGCCTGATTCGGGGGAGGTGGCCGCGGTCGGCGAGATCGGGGAGATCTGCACGCGCGGGGTCTGCGTGATGACCGGGTACTTCGACGACGCCGCGGCCACCGCCGGGGCCGTCGACGCCGCCGGCTGGCTGCACACCGGCGACCTCGGGACCATGGACGCGGGCGGATTCGTCCGCGTCGAGGGCCGGCTCAAGGACATGATCATCCGCGGTGGCGAGAACATCTTCCCGCGCGAGATCGAGGACGTCCTCTACACCCACCCCGGCATCAGCCTGGTGACGGTGGTCGGGCTGCCGGACGCCGAATGGGGCGAGACCGTCGCAGCGTTCGTGGTGCCGGCCGGCGGAGCGCGGCTCACCGAGGACGAGCTCGGCGCCTTCTGCCGCGCCCGGCTGGCCTCCTACAAGGTCCCGCGCAGCTGGCACTTCCGGAGCGAGCTGCCGCAGACCGCGTCCGGGAAGATCCAGAAGGTGGTCCTCCGGGAGACCTACCTCGCGGGCCTCCCCGCGGATTAGGTTGTGGCGGCGGGCGGCGAGCGGCACGATCTTGCCCGGCGACCGGAGCAGGGAGGCGCGGCGGTGGGAGACATCGGATGGCTCGGCCGGACGGTCCTGATCGTGGTGGGCACCGTGGCCGCGGCCGGGGCCGTAACGGCGCTGCTCCTGGCTTCGACTGATTCGTCCGGACCGGCGGAGGATGCGGCCGAGCGCCGCGCCGGGGCGCGGACGCTGCCCGGCAACACCCCCGCGCAGCTCGCCGTCGTCCGTGCCTGCATGGTCGGTGACCCTCTTGTCACGGCGCCGATCGAGGACGATCCGGTGAACACATTCCGGCTGACCGGGCCGGGGACGAGCGTGTCCGACTTCCGGGTGCTGGCCGAGTCCGTCCGCGATTCGCGAGGGCGGACGGTCCTGCTCGGCAGCGGGACGGCGTACCGGCTGTGCATGCTCGACCGGTCCGGCAAGCCGACGACGAACGACCGGGCTCCCAACCAGTCCGCCCACGTCTGGGGTGTCCCACTGACGATCGTCCCCGACCACGTGCTCTACGACGACACGGGCGGCGGTGATCTGCGATTCGACGATCCCGGCTCCAAGGACGGCTGGGAGCTGCACGTCGCCGGGCGGGTCATACCGGGTGGCACGCGCATCACCTTCACTGGCCCGGACGGCAAGTCGGCTGAGGCTCCGGTGACCGATCGGTTCTTCGTCCTCAGGAGGAGCGGCGGCGGTGCGAGCGGCCCCTTGCCCGGCAGTCAGATGGTTCCGGTGACGGTCAAGCTCTACAACGGCGACCGGGTCGTGAAGGAGTACTCCACTCAGGTGGACTCGGCCATCATGGCGTAGCCCGGTCGGCCCGAAACGTCCGGCGGTAAGTGTCCGGGGGCACGCCGACCGTGCGGTTGAAGTGCCGGCGCAGTGTCGTCGCCGTGCCCATGCCGGTGCGGGACGCGATGGCGTCGATGCCGTCGTCGGTCTTCTCCAGGAGTTCCTGCGCGTGGCGGATCCGCTGGGTCAGCAGCCATTGCAGCGGAGTGGTACCGGTGACCGCCTGGAACCGGCGGCCCAGGTGGCGTGGGCTCATCCCCGCCTGGCGGGCCAGGTCGTCCACGGTCAGCGGCTGGTCGAGCCGTTCGATGATCCAGGGGAACAGCGCGGCGAGGGGGTGGTCGTCGCGGGCGGGCACCGGGGCGGCGACGAACTGGGCCTGGCCGCCGGCGCGGTGCGGCGGGACGACCAGGCGGCGGGCGACGGTGTTGGCGACCGACGAGCCGTGGTCGAGGCGGACGATGTGCAGGCACAGGTCCATGGCGGCGGCCTTCCCGGCGGACGTGAGCACGCTGCCGTTGTCCACGTAGAGGACGTCCGGGTCGACGTCCACCTTCGGGTAGCGGGCCGCGAGTGCCTCGGTGTGCGCCCAGTGCGTGGTGGCGCGCCTCCCGTCCAGCAGGCCGGCGGCGGCCAGCACGAACGCGCCCGTGCAGAGGGAGACCACGCGCGCACCCGCCTCGTGCGCGGCGCGGACCGCGTCCACCAGGTCGGCGGGCGGGTCCTCGTCGACGTCGGCCAGGCTCGGGACGATCACGGTGCCGGCGTCCCGGAGCCGGTCGAGCCCGAGGTCGGGGTCCACCCGGAACGGGCCGACCCGGACGGCGATCGAGCCGCACACGGTGACGTCGTACCAGGGGACGGTCACGGCGGCCGGCGGGTCGGCGAAGACCTCGTAGGCCAGGGACAGCTCGAAGTGCAGCATCCCGTCGGTGACGGCCAGCGCGACAGTACGCATGTCCGGAATTGTACGGGTCGTGGCGTTCCAGACACTCGCGGGCGCCGCCCCGCCACCGAAGAATGGTCGCCATCAGGTCGATCAGGACAGGGAGAGCCCATGCAGAAGGTGGCGGTGTTCGGCGCGTACGGGCACACCGGGCGGTTCGTGGTGGCGGAGCTGCGGGAGCGCGGGTTCGTCCCGGTCCTGTCCGGGCGCGACGCCGGGAAGCTCGCCCTCCTGGCGTCCGAGACCGGCTTCGAGGCCCGGCCGGCGTCGGTGGACGATCCGGCCTCGCTCGACCGGGCGCTGGACGGCGCGGCGGCGGTGATCAACGCTGCCGGGCCGTTCGCCGCCACGGCCGCCCCGGTCATCGAGGCCGCGCTGCGCGCCGGGATCCCCTATGTCGACGTGGCCGCCGAGATCGAGGCCAACGCCGACACGTTCGCGCGGTTCGGCGGCCGTGCCCGCGCCGCCGGAGCGGTGGTCGTCCCGGCGATGGCCTTCTTCGGGGGCCTCGGCGACCTGCTGGCCACCGCGGCGATGGGCGACTGGACGGCGGCCGACGAGGCGCACATCGCCTACGGGCTGAGCAGCTGGCACCCGACCGAGGGGACGCGCGCCTCCGGCGACGTGTCACGGGAGCGGCGGGACGGCCGGCGCGTCCGCTACGCGAACGGGCGGCTGGAGTACCGCACCGACGCCCCGCCCACCCTGAAGTGGTCTTTTCCGGAGCCGATGGGCGTCCGGGAGGTCATCGGGGAGTTCACGATGGCCGACGTGATCACCATTCCCAGCCACCTCCCCATCCCCGAGGTGCGCACCTACATGGCGGCCGAGGCGGCCGCGGACCTCTCCTCGCCGGACACCCCGGCACCCGCTGCGGCGGACGAGCACGGGCGCTCCGCGCAGACCTTCCTCGTGGACGTCGTCGTGCGCGCGGGCGGTGCCGAACGGCGCGCCGCGGCCGGCGGCCGGGACATCTACGCCATCACCGCGCCACTCGCCGTGGAGGCGGTCGGCCGCATCCTCACCGGACGGACGAAGGCCACCGGAGTCGCCTCCGCGGGCGAGATCTTCGAGGCCGCCGATTTCCTCAGCGCCCTGTCCCCGCACATCACTCTCGAACTGCACCGATAAGGCCCGGCACCTCTCAGGTGACCAGGCCGCGGCGGTAGGCGTAGACGACCGCCTGGACGCGGTCGCGCAGGTCCAGCTTGGTGAGGATGCGCGAGACGTACGTCTTGACCGTCTCCTGGCTGATCACCAGCGTCGCGGCGATCTCGCTGTTGGACCGTCCGTCGGCGATGAGGCGCAGCACCTCCAGCTCGCGCGGGGTCAGCGCGGTCTCGGGCGCGGTGCCCTCGGTCGGACGGATCCGGGCCGCGAACTTGCCGACGAGCTGCCGGGTCACCTCGGGGGCCAGCAGCGCGGCGCCCGTCGCGACGGTGCGGATGCCGTGCAGCAGCTGCGCCGGCGGGGCGTCCTTCAGCAGGAACCCGCTGGCGCCCGCGCGCAGCGCCTCGTACACGTACTCGTCGAGGTTGAACGTCGTCACCACGAGCACCTTGACGGGGTCGGGCACCCCGGCACCGGCCAGCAGGCGGGTGGCCTCGATGCCGTCGAGCACCGGCATCCGGACGTCCATGACCACCATGTCCGGTTTCAGGCGGCCGGCGAGGTCGACGGCGGCGCGGCCGTCGCCGCACTCGCCCACCACCTCCAGGTCGGGCTGCGCGTCGATGATCGTCGCGAACCCGGTGCGGATCAGCGCCTGGTCGTCGCAGACCAGCACCCGGACCGGCTCGGTCACGACGCGCTCTCCGCCGGGATGCGGGCCCGGACCGTGAAGCCGCCGTCCGCCCGCGCGTCCGCGCTGAACTCGCCGCCCAGCGTCTCGACCCGCTCGCCGAGGCCGGTGAGCCCCCGCCCGCCGCCGCCGGGCGAACCGGACCGCGAGCCGGAGCCGTCGTTCCCGACCTCCACGGTGATCTCCCCTTCGCCGTAGTGCACCCGGACCTCGGTGCGGCTGCCGTGAGCGTACTTGAGCACGTTCGTCAGGGCCTCCTGAACCACCCGGTAGGTAGTGAACTCGGCATTACCGGTAGATCTCGCCGGTTGCCCCTCCTCGGTGAACTCGACCGGCTGCCCGGCCCGGCGCGTCTGCTCGACGAGCGTGCCGAGGTCGTCGACGGACGGCGTCCTGAACTCCCCGCCGTGGTCGGGGTTGAGCACGTCGAGGAGGTGCCGCAGGTCGGTGATGGCGCTCCGGCCGGTGTCGGTGATGGCGCTCAGCGTCTCGTCGAGCCGCTCGGGGGCGGCGGTCAGATAGCGGGCGGCCTCGGCCTGGACGACCATCGCCGTCACATGGTGGGTCACGACGTCGTGGAGTTCGCGGGCGATGCGGGCGCGTTCGGCGGCGCGGGTGTCGGCGGCGACGCGGAGGCGGCGCTCGGCCTCGGCTGCGCGCGTGGAGCGCAGCCATGCGCCCACGCCCCAGATGAGGGCCAGCGCCAGGTAGAACGTCACGTACTCGTCCGGCCGCTCGCCGCCGCCGTTCCGGTCGATGGCGACCGCCAGCACCGCGTACGCCGCGGTGACGACGACGATGGCGGTGCGGCGGAACCGGTCCAGGTGGGCGCCGATGCTCAGCACCGCGATGGCCAGCCCGGTGCCCGCGAACGTGTGGTAGCCGCGGAGCTGGTCGATCGCGAAGCCGATCACCACGAGGGCGAGGCACACGTCCGGCCAGCGGCGGCGCACCACGAGGGGGAGGCTCTGCAGGACGACCGCGACGATCGCCAGCGCGTCGTAGGGCCGGTCCGGGACGCCGCCGACCTGGGTTCCGAGGCCGTGCAGCGCCGGGATGAGCGACCCGACCGCCAGCAGCAGCGCAAGGGGCAGATCCCGGACCATGGCGTCCCATCGGCGCCACATGTCCGGGATCGTCCGGAGATCGATCACTGGGCGAGGCTAGCGGGCGCGGCGGCGCGGGCGCGACGCCGCCGGGGGACCAGGGTGCCGCGCCGGTGGGCCAGCCACAGGAAGGCGGCCGTCGCCACGATGCCGAACGCGACCGAGTACAGGCTCGCTTCCGGGCCGAACTCGCCACCGGTGACCAGCTCGGAGCCGGAGGTCGCACCGTTCAGCAGCGCGTCGGGGGTGTCGACGCCGGAGACCGTGGTGCCGAAGATGCCGGCGCCGGCGAAGTTCCAGGCGAAGTGCAGGCCGATCGGCACCCACAGGGTCCGGGTCGCGGCGTAGGCGGCGGCGAGCATGCCGCCCGCCTCGATCGCGATGGCGAGGGCGCCCCACACGGTGGCGTTCTCGTTGCCCAGGTGCATCAGGCCGAACACCAGGCCGGTCAGCGCCAGCGACCACCAGGTGCCGATGTACCTCTCGACGATGCGGAACAGGACGCCGCGGAAGAGCAGCTCCTCCGTCACGGCGGCGGCGGCCATGAAACCGATCAGCGCGACCGGGCCCGTCGCCGAGCCGAAGCCGTCGACCTCGTAGTCACCGAGGAAGGCGAGGTTGGCGATGACGGCGCCGAACATCGCCAGGCCGATCAGCGCGCCGCGGCCGAGGGCGGGGAGCGCGCCCTCGCGGGCCAGCTCGTCCACCGGGCGGTGCTCGGTCCGGCCGACCACGAAGGCGTACACGAGCAGCGCCAGCACGGCGGACGCGAGCCCGAGGCCCAACGTGGGAAGGGTGTCCCACTTGACCGCCTGGGTGGCGGCGCCGCCGGCGGCGGCGACCGCCCCGACCGCCAGGAGCTGGATCAGCAGCTTCATGTCGACTCCTTCGCGAGATCCCCGCGGCATGGGCGCCGCGGCCAGGAAGAACGCTATGGATCACGCGATTCGGAATCTTCACCGTGCGGTGGACACTCTCCGGTAGCTCGCACGGGGGACAGGCCCCCCGTACGGGCCATGCCGTCAGGCGGGCTGCGGCTCGCGGGCCGGTGCCCGCCGGTTCCTGATCGGCCGCGTCACCTGCTTGGCCACGCACGCGGGCACGCCCCTCCCGGTCTCCACCGGACCCTCCGCCCGGCGGCGGTAGGCGCTGGGCGGCATGCCGACCAGCTCGGTGAAGCGGGTGCTGAACGTGCCCAGCGACGAGCACCCGACCGCGAAGCAGACGTCGGTGACGCTGAGGTCGCCGCGGCGGAGCAGCGCCGCGGCGCGCTCGATGCGCCGCGTCATCAGGTAGGCGTACACCGACTCGCCGTACGCCTGCCGGAACTGGCGGCTCAGGTGCCCGGCGGACATGTGCACGCCGCGGGCGAGCGCCTCGACGTTCAGCGGCTGCGCGTACTCCCGGTCGATCCGGTCGCGGACGCGCCGCAGCCGCGCCAGTTCGTCCAGGCGCTGCGCCTCGGTGCGGGCGCGCCCCCACTCGGGGTGGCACATGGCGGGACTCCCTCAGCCGATCTCTTGGATGCGGACCATGTTCCCGGCGGGGTCGCGGAAGGCGCAGTCGCGGATGCCGTAGGGCTGCTCCGTCGGCTCCTGGACGACCTCGACGTCGTGGGCCTGCACCTTCTCGAACGTGGCGTCGAGGTTCCGGGTGGCGAGCAGGATCCAGCCGTAGGTGCCCTTGGCCATCATCTCGGAGATCACGCGGCGCTCGTCGTCGGTGACCCCGGGGTCGGCGAACGGCGGCGCCAGCAGGATGGACGTGTCGGGCTGCCCGGCGGGACCGACCGTGATCCAGCGCATCTTGCCCTGCCCGACGTCGCTGCGGACCTCGAATTCGAGGACGTCGCGGTAGAAGGCGACGGACTCGTCCGGGTCGTCGTGCGGCAGGAAGCTGGTGTGAATGGTGATGTCCATGCAGATCAGGCTAGGCGCGCGACCGCGACCCGCGCTTCTCGATTCCTGACCGATCCGGCGGGGCCCGCCTGACGGCCGGTTTGCGGGGCTTTGTGGGAGTTCTGGCTTTAGGCTTTCCGCCGTGACCTCTGGGGAGATGGTGATCGACGGCCGCTTCGAGCTGCGCGGACGGCTCGGCAGCGGCGGGATGGGCACGGTCTGGCGCGCGTTCGACCTCGCCCTGGAGCGCGAGGTCGCGCTGAAGGAGGTGCGGCTCGCCGACGCCGGCACCGGCGACCTGGACCCGGACTTCGCGCGGATGATGCGCGAGCGGGTGATGCGCGAGGCCCGCGCCCTCGCCCGGCTCGACCACCCCAACGTGGTGACCATCCACCACATCGTGGACTCCCCCGACATGCCGCATCCGTGGCTGGTGATGGAACTCGTCCGCGGGGGGTCCCTCCAGGACCGGCTGGCGCAGGGGCCGCTGTCGCCTCCCGAGGCGGCCGCCGTCGGGCGCGGGCTCCTCTCGGCGCTGCGGGCGGCGCACGAGGCGGGCATCTGCCACCGCGACGTCAAACCCGCGAACGTCCTGCTGCGGGCGGACGGGACGCCGGTCCTCACCGACTTCGGCATCGCGGTGCTGCAGGAGGCGTCCCGCGTCACCGTCACCGGCGGGCTCGTCGGCTCGCCGGAGTACATCGCGCCGGAGCGGCTGCACGGGCACGAGGGCGACCCGGCGTCCGACCTCTGGTCGCTCGGCCTGCTGCTCTACGTGGCCGTGGAGGGGACGAACCCGCTGCGCCGCCCGACGACGGCGGCGACCCTGGCCGCCGTCATGACCGCGCCGGTCCCGCCGCCGCACCGCGCCGGGCCGCTGGCGCCGGTCCTGCAGGCGCTGCTGGCGCGGGATCCGGCCGCCCGCCCCAGGGCCGACCAGGTGGACCACATGCTCGCCCAGGCCGCCGGCCAAGGTGCGACGTCCTTCGGCCCGCCGCCTCCGCCTCTCATCGCGATGCCCGGCCCCGGGACGAACGCGCCGCCGCCTCCACTGCCGACCACCCACCCCGGACGTCCGCGTCAACGCCGCTCCCCCCTGGCCGCGGCCGTTCTCGCCGTGGTGACCGGGGGCGCGGCGATCCTTCTCGCGACGGTCCTCCTGGTCATTCCGGCGTTGATGGACGACGACGAGCCGGAGGGGACCGGCACTCCGTTCGACGCCGCGTCCTCGTCATCCTCGTCGGACGGCCGCACCGGAGCGAAGGGGAGCGACGGCGGCGAAAAGGTCACGTCACTGCTCACCCCCGTCGCCGTCCGCGCCGTCATCGCGAAGTTCGAGGAGGCGTCCGGCAGCAGGGAGTTCGCCGCGTTCACCGTGTACGAGAAGCACGCGTCCGCCGACGCCCCGGTGGCGGGACGGCGCGGCGCCTTCGACAACTACACCTACGAGCGCGGGGCGGACGCGGCCGTCCGGAACCGTCCCAGCATCGCCATCACGACCGGTGACGCCAAGGTGAACCTCCGCGCCTTCAACTGGGACGCCCTGCCGACGCTGATGACCCGCGCGGCGCGCACGCTGAGAGTGCCCAAGCCGACCAACAGGTACGTCATCGTGAAGGCGTCCTGGACGTTCAACGGCGACCAGCCGACCATGCTCGTCTACCTCACCGACGACTACGGCGGCGGCTACCTGGCGGTGAACACGAAGGGCAAGGTCATCAAGACCGTCCCCTCCGCCTCCTAGCCCCGGCCGCTCAGCGGCGGGGGCGGCGGAGCAGGTACGGCTTCACTCGGCCCAGGCCCTGGAGGGGGCGGGGCCGCAGGGACGAGGTGTCGTAGTCGCTCTTCGGAAGGGCGGCGGCCAGGGCCGGGCCCACCAGGACCGTTCCCGGGTAGGCGGTGGAGGTCAGGCGGGCGGCCATGTTGACCGGGGTGCCGAAGACGTCGCCCAGGCGCTGGATCACCTCGCCGTAGGCCAGTCCGACGCGGATCTTGGGGGAGGCCGGGTCCGCGTTGAAGCGCTCCGCGATGCGCAGGCCGATCTCGGCGGCGGCGGACGGGGTCGGCGCGACGAACAGGACCTCGTCGCCGAGGGTCTTGACGATCCGGCCGCCGGCCTCGGCGACGATCTCGGCGGCGGTCGACTCGAAGCGCTCGATGAAGGCGGCCAGGGCATCGCTGTCGAGGCGGCTGCTCAGCCGGGTGAAGGAGACGATGTCGGCGAAGCCGACCGCGAGGTGGGCGAGCCCGGCGGCGGGGTCGGCGTGGGCGGTGGCCGTGCTGGCGGCGGCGCGCATGCCGGCGGCGGTGAGCTGGCGGCGCCAGCCGTGCAGGAGGAGGCGCTCGAACGCCGGGCGCAGCTCCTCGGTGGCCAGCAGCGCGGCGGTGACGGCGTCGGCGGTGAGCGGCTCGTCCGACGGCAGCTCGCCGAGCCGGGCCAGCCAGACGTCGCCGAGCCAGCTCGCGAGGCGGCCCATCGTCTGGCCGACGGCGCGGGCCAGCTGGAGGACCATCTCCTCGTCCACCATGGCGTGGGAGAGCAGGTCCTTGATCTCGCGGAGCGCGGCGACGTCGCCGTCGGTGAAGGCGACCTCGTCGTCGGGCGGAGCCGGGAAGCCGAGGGCCTGCCAGATGCGGCGCGCGTAGTCGTCCGTGACGCCCGAGAGGGCCTCGACCTCCTTGCGCGTGTAGCGCAGGGGGCCGCCGAGGAGGGTCCCCTCGATGTCGTCCGCCATGGCCGCAACCTTATGTGTCATCGATCGATGTCACAATGGGGCCGGAGTAAGATCGCGGGAACATGGCCGAGTACCGAATCGACGAGCTGGCGCGGCTGGCCGGAAGCACCGTCCGCAACATCCGCGCCTACCAGGACCGGGGGCTGCTGCCGCCGCCGCGTCTGGAGGGCCGCGTCGGCCTGTACGACGACTCGCACCTCGCGCGGCTCCGGCTGATCGGCCAGCTGCTCGGCCGCGGCTACACGTTCGCGATCATCAAGGACCTGCTGTCGGCCTGGGAGACGGGCAAGGACGTCGGCGAGGTGCTCGGGCTGGAGAAGGTCCTGACCGACCCCTGGTCGGACGAGATCCCCGGCACGACGACCTACGAGGAGCTCGTCGAGATCTTCGGTACCGGCCTCGACGAGGACGAGATCGTCCGCATCCAGCGGCGGACCGTCGAGCTGGGCCTGATCGAGCCGGACGGCGAGAAGTTCCGGGTGCCGAGCCCGCGGCTGCTCCATGTGGGGGCCGAACTGGTCGCGGCGGGGATCCCGCTGGACTCGGTGCTCGACATCGCCGCCGAGATCCGCGACGACTGCGACGTGATCGCCGGGCGGTTCGTCAACCTCGTCCAGGAGCACGTCTTCGACCGGCTGGAGGCGCAGCCCGTCCCGGACGGCGACGATGTCGCGGAGGTCGCCGCCGTCGTCCGCCGGATGCGGCCGCTGGTGAAGATGGTCGTCGAGCCGTTCATCGCGCGGGCGATGGAGACCCGCGTCCAGGCGGCGCTCGGCGAGCGCCTCGAGATGCTCCGGGACCGGCCCGCGGGCGACTGACCGGCCGCGGGCGGCGGGCCGTCACAGCAGCGTGGCACCCCAGACGACCGTCACCTGGTGGGGCGCGCCCTCGGAGTCGGTGAACGTGAGCGTCCCCTGGCCGGGCAGGCCGATGATCGCCGTGCGGAGGGTGAGCGTCAGGTTCGTCGTGCCGCCGTCGGACATGCCGCCCTGCATCTCCGAGAGGATCAGCTGGTTCGTCGACGTCATCGCCGTCCAGGAGACCGGACCGCCGCTGGCGGCGAGGCTGACGTGCGCGGTCTTCGTCCCGTACATCTCGACCTTGGCGGGGTTCACCACGAGGACGCCCGGCTTCGCGGGCGGGTCGGTCGGCTGCGACGGCGTCGCCGACGGGCTCGTGGAATGCCCCGAATCCTTCTGGTCGGTCGGCTTGGACGCGGGCGGCTGCGCGGGACGGGCCTGCGGCCCCCCGCCCGTCCCCTGCGTCGGCCGCCCGCCGCCGCCGGTGCCGGCCGACGGGGACTCCTGGGTGATCGACGGCTGCGGCTGCGTCCGGAACGGCGGCCAGGACAGCGTGCCGCCGCCGATCCCGGGGCCCATCACCAGCACCGCGATGACGGCCGCGACCAGCGCGCCCGCCATGCCGCCGCCGGTGAACAGCCAGCGCCGGGTGAACGGCGACGGCACGTCCGGCTGGCTCGGCAGGCCGGACGGGGTGAGCGCGCCGCCCCGCGCCGCGATGTCGGTCCGGTAGCCGGCCAGCTCCGGATCGGTGGCGGTGTGCATGACCCGGTGCCGCAGCGCGGCCGGCAGCACGGGCGCGGGAGCGCGGCGCAGCAGCGCGCCGGGGGACACCCGGCCGCGCCGCAGGCAGTCGAGGCAGTCGGCGACGTGCCGTTCGGTCTCCGGGTCGGCGGGGGAGACCTCGCCCCGCCGCCGCAGCAGCCGCGCCAGCCCCCCGCCCGGACGGGCCGGGACGGCCGGCGCGGGCTCGTCTCGCACCGGTCCCCGGGCGGCGAGCACGGCGACCGCGGTCGGCTCGGGCTCGGACCCGGTCGCGGCCGGTCCGGCGGCGCACGCCCGCTCGGTGCCGCGGATCACCTGCTGGAGCGCGGCCTCCAGTTCGGCGCGCCCCCGGCGCACCCGCATCGCGGCCCGCCGCGGCGACAGGCCGAGCGCCGCCCCGAGCCGGGCGGGGCGCAGCCCGTGCCGGAACGCCAGGACCATGACCTCCTGGTCGACGGGTTCCAGCCGGGACAGGCAGGCGCGGAGCAGGCCGTGCAGCTCGTCCGGGGGCGGCCATTCGAGGCCGAGCCCGTCGTCGTCGGCACGGTCCACGAACGGTGCGTCGGAGAACTCGCCGTCCCGGTCCCAGAACAGCACCTTCGCGCGGCCCCGCCGGACGCAGCGGCGCCGGGCCGCCCCGTACAGCCACGAGCCGAGATGCAGGTGGTCGCGCAACCGCGGGGCGCGGCGGGACGCGTCGATGAACGTGTCGTGGACGATGTCGGCGGCGAGCTTCTCGTCCCCCGTCATCGACGATGCGTAATCGTAGAGACGCTCGGCGTACTCGTCGTAGAGCGCGGCGAGAGCGGCCTCGTCGCCTTCGTTCAGCCCCCTGACCAGGTCACGGTCGGCCGAGTGTGCGGAGGTGGACAACCTGGGCATTCACGCTCCCGGCAGCGGCATGAGGGGTCCGCCCCCACGAGGGTCATCCGGACAATCAGCCCACCTTGCATACACCCGCGGACCCCATCTGCACCACATCATCTCCCGAAATCCACCATTAAGGTAACACCCGGGTGAGATATCGCCTCTCTCCGTGACCACGCGTCCCGTGACTCCGGGTCAGAATCCCGTCAGCCGACCTGCCTGACCTCCAGGTCACCGTCCGCGTACCGGCGCCTGAGCACCTTCTTGTCGAACTTTCCCACACTCGTCTTCGGAACCTCGGTGATGAACGACCAGCGCTCGGGGAGCTGCCATTTCGGGATCCGGTCGGACAGGAACTCGCGCAGCTCCTCCGGCGCGACCTCGGCGCCCTCCCGCAGCACGACCGAGGCGAGCGGACGCTCCTGCCACCGGTCGTCGGGGACGCCGACCACGGCCGCCTCCACGATGTCCGGGTGCGCCATCAGATGGTTCTCCAGCTCGACCGAGGAGATCCATTCGCCGCCCGACTTGATGACGTCCTTCGCTCGGTCGGTGAGGACGAGGTAGCCGTCCGCCGACAGCGTCCCCACGTCGCCCGTCCGCAGCCAGCCGTCGTGGAACTTGCCGGGGTCCTCGTCGAGGTAGTAGGCGCCGGTGATCCACGGCCCGCGGATCTCGGCCTCCCCCACCGCCTCGCCGTCGCTGGCGAGCACCCGGTCGCCGTCCCCGACGATCCGCATCTCCAGGCCCGCGAGGACGCGGCCCTGGCTGACCCGCGCCCGCCAGGCGTCCTCCTCGGAGGCGTTCACCGGCGGGTGCGCCACCGACGCGACCGGCGACGTCTCCGTCATCCCCCACGCCTGGACGATCCGGACGCCGATCTCGTCGAACCCGCGCATCAGCGCCTCCGGCACCGCCGACCCGCCGCACGGCACGAGCCGCAGCGAGCTCAGGTCGGACCCGTGCTCCTTGGTGTACCGCAGGACGTCCGACCAGATCGTGGGCACCGCCCCGGCGACCGTCGGGCGCTCCGCCTCGATCAGCCGGACGAGCGGCTCGGCCTGCAGGAACCGGTCCGGCATGACCAGCGACGCGCCCGCCATGACGGCCGCGTAGGGCATGCCCCAGGCGTTCGCGTGGAACATCGGCACCACCGGCAGCACGATGTCGGACGCGCTCAGCCCGATCGCGTTGCCCGTGCACGTCGCCATCGAGTGCAGGTACGCCGACCGGTGCGAGTAGACGACGCCCTTCGGGTTCCCGGTCGTGCCGCTCGTGTAGCACATGGCCGCCGCCGACCGCTCGTCGATCTCCGGCCACTCGAACTCCGCCGGCGCCGCGGCCAGCAGCTCCTCGTACCGGTGCAGCTCCTTGCCCGCGCCCTCCAGCGGCGCCGTGTCCCCGTCCCCCACCACGACCACGTGCCGGACGGTCGTGAACTGCGGCAGCACCGGCGCCAGCAGCGGGATCAGCGACCCGTCGACCAGGACGATCCGGTCCTCGGCGTGGTTCGCGATGTAGACGAGCTGGTCGGGGAAGAGCCGCAGGTTGAGGGTGTGCAGCACCGCCCCCATCGACGGGACCGCGAGGTAGGCCTCCAGGTGCTCGGCGTTGTTCCACATGAACGTGGCTACGCGCTGGTCGCCGTCCACGCCGAGGCCGCGCAGCGCCCCCGCCAGCCGGGCGGCGCGCTCACCGACCTCCGCGTAGGTCCGGCGCCGGGCACCGTCCCCCGTCCAGGTGGACACTTCGGCATCGCCGAAGACCCCCGCGCCATAGCGCATGATCGTCGTAATCGTCAGCGGAAAGTCCTGCATGGTACTGAACACGGCGCCTCCTGCCAGAACGGCTCCCCATCGGGATTTTCGCAGTGTTCGCCCAGGGGGGCCATCCCCCGGGCCTCCGCTTCTGGATCTTCAGTACACCTCGCGGAGGCGGGTCATGCCCCGCGAAACGGTGGATTTGACCGTGCCCACGCTCACTCCGAGGGCCTCGGCTATTTCGCGTTCGGACATGTCCTCGTAATAGCGGAGCATGACGGCGAGGCGCTGGCGCTCGGGGAGGCGGTCGAGGGCGCGGCCGAGGGCGTCGTGCATCTCGCTGCGGTCGGTGTGGTCCTCGACGGGGCGGTCCGGGACCCGGTCGGTGGGGTAGACCTCGAGTCTGCGGCGCCGCCACCAGGAGATCTGCGTATTGACCATGGCGCGGCGGACGTAGCCGTCCACGGCGGCGCGGTCCTCGATGCGGTCCCAGGCGACGTAGGTCTTGGCGAGGGCGGACTGCAGCAGGTCCTCGGCCTCGGTGCGGTCGCCGGCCAGCCGGGCCGCCGTGCGCAGCAGGACGGGCCTGCGTTCGGCCACGTACGCACCGAACTCCTCGTGCCGCGTCGCGTTCACAACATCACCGGACCACGGGGTCGGGGAGTCGGCACCGGACCGCTCCCGGGGTATGGTCGACGATCGCAGGAAGATCGTAATTTCGGGCCTACATAAATCACATATCCGGGTCAACCAGTTCATAATCTTCATCCCAGGTAGATCAGACCTCCACCGTCGGTTGACTTATCGCGACAAATCCATCGACAGGCGAGGTCACGGCACGTGAGCCTATGACTCACCGTCTTCCCGTCCGCGCCCAGAGTGATCAATGCCGGAGTGCCGCCATGCCGTCGCCCAGCCGTGAAGCGCGCCGCCGCCGGCGCGCCGCCGTGTTCGGGGCGTCCCCCGCGTCCCCCGGCCCCGCGCAGGCGCGCCCGCCGCTGCGCGCCGTCTGCGGGATCGTGCTGGACGCCAGCCCGCACCTGCTGGTGCTCGCCGCGGGCGGCACGGAGGTGCGGCTCGCAATGAGCGGGGACACCCGGGTCTGGCACGGCGGGCGCGGGGGCCTCGCCGCGCTCCGGCCGGGCCGCCCGGTGGTCGTGCGGCGGGGCGAGCGCGGCGTCGCCGAGCGGGTCTGGGTCGACATCGGACGCGTGGCCGGCACGATTCTGGCGTACGAGCGGGACACCGTGGAGGTGGACATGGGCGCTCACCGCGGGCGCGCCCGTGTGGTGATCCCCCCGCACGCCTTCGGCCGGATCCTGGTCCGGCACCCGCGCCTGGAGCCCGGCTACCTGATCGACGTGATCTGCGTCGGGTCGCCGGACGGGCCGCGCGCGGTGCGTCCCGGCACGTCCCAGCCCGGCTACCGGGCCGACGACCTCGCCGCGCCGGAGGCGACCGCGCCCGTGCCGGAGGTGCTGCGCGGGACCGCGACCTGGTTCGGGGACGCCTGCGGTGAGGCACCGGACGGGGCGGCCTACCCGGCGGTCGACTCCGAGGGGGCCGCCGGGGGATGCGCGGACGCCCCGTCCGGGTGCGTCCCGTTCCCGTACCTGTCGCTGGGCGGCGAGATCACCGTCCACAACGAGTGCGGCGGCCGGGCCGCGACCGTGCCGGTGGTCGAGTGCGGCTGCACGGCGGCCCGGTTCTGCGACCGGTGCGTGGAGTGCGGCGCGTCCCCGCGCGGGCGGATCGTCGAGTTGACGCCCGCCGCGTTCGCCGGGCTCGGCGGCGACCTCGAGGCGGGCTGCTTCAACGCGTCCGTCCGCCCGGACATGCCGGTGGAGGGGCCATGATGACGGCGTTCCAGAACACCCAGGTGCTGCTGCTCGCGGCGGTGCTGCTGGCCGCGTGCCTGGCGAAGCTGACGGTCCGGGAGCGGGCGGCGGACGCGCCCGACCACGTGCACGGCGTGCCGGTGCCGGCGGGGCTCGCGCGGCTGACGGCGGTGCGCCGCAGCCGCGGCATGACGGTCGGGATGGGGCTCGGCGAAGGCGTCCTCGGGCTGGCGCTGCTGGTCACCTCGCACCTGTCGGTGCGGCTCGCGACGACGGTCGCGTTCGCGGCGGCGACCTGGGTCGTCGGCGAACTGCGGGTGCACCGGCCGGACGCCGGGTGCGGCTGCTTCGGCGGCCTCAGCGGCAAGAAGGTCGGGCGGCGCAGCGTGCTGCGCGCCCTGCTGTTCACCGGCGCGGGGATCGCCTCCCTGGGCGCGCCGCTCACGGGCGTGGACGTGCTGCGGGACGTGCAGGTCCAGGTCGGCCTGGTGTTCGCGATGGAGGTCGCCCTGCTCGCGGTGCTGTCACCGGAGCTGGCGGAACTGCTGGAGCGCCGGAGGACGCCCGCCGGTCTGCCCGCCGAGCGGCGGCTCAGCCCGATGGCGGAGACGTACGCGACGCTCTACGAGAGCGAGGCGTGGGCGGCGCACGAGAACGCGATCGCGAGCGCCGTCCCGCTGGACGTGTGGCGAGAGGGCGGCTGGCGCTTCGTGGCCTTCGCCGCCCGGATGGACGACCGGGACGTGGAGGTCGTGTTCGCCGTGTCCACCGCCGACCGCGACCGAACCGTCCGATCGGGCATCGCGCTACCCGAAACGCCTGCCGCCGTCGAGCACCCCATCGGACATGCCCGCGCCCGGCTGCGTTGACCTGCGGCGTGTTGTTGTTATGAGGCGCCTCATAACAACAACACGCCGCAGGTCAACGAAGTGGTGGGGCGGGGCGGGGC
>NZ_SMJW01000117.1 GCF_004348335.1 Actinomadura bangladeshensis
TCTGCATCAAGAACGAGGCCGCCTCGGTCTGGAACCGCAGCAGCAAGACCGTCCGCGTCTACTACAACAGCAACTACGGCGGCACCTACCAGGACTTCAAGGCCGGCGCCAAGGGCAACCTGAACTCCAGCCTGAAGAACCAGAACGCCTCGCACAAGTTCCTGAGCTCCACCACGCCGCCGACCGGATGCAAGACCGACGGCACGGACAGCAAACTGCCCACGACCATCCTGGTGTACCGGGTCTCGCTGGACCGCGTGGACCGGGTGGCGTTCAAGACCTACGTCAAGAACGTCCTGCCCAACGAGTGGGTGACGAGCTGGCCGCAGGAATCGCTCCGGGCCGGGGCGATGGCGGTCAAGAGCTACGGCTGGTACTGGGCGCTGCACTCGACGCGCAAGACGTCGGACGGACGGTGCTTCGACGTGTACGACACCACGTCCAGCCAGGTGTACAAGCCCGGCTCGGCGAAGGCGTCGACGAACTCCGCGGTCGACGCGACGTGGAGCACCCGGATGACCCGCAGCGGGAAGATCCTGCAGGCCCACTACTGCTCCACGACGACGGCGTGCGGCGGATGGGTCACCGGGGACTGGATGTCGCAGTACGGCTCCCGTGACAAGGCCAATGCGGGCTGGAATTACTCCAGGATCCTCAAGGCCTACTACAGCGGAATCGCGCTCTCCTGATTCCGCGGATGATTCGCTCCCCGTTCCCCGCCGCGCACCGCCGCGGCGGGGAACGCCCATCATCCCTCGATGATGATCTGAAAATTGACCGGACGGCTACCGGGGAACGCGACCTTTCCCGAGGCGTCCACCATTTTGAACCGCACGTAGCACAGCCCCGGTTTCCGCGGCGTCGTGATTTCGGTCCGAATGTCGACCATCTTTCCGGGCTGCGTGTCATCGATCGGCACATCGGAGATGGTCTGGCATTGATCGGCCTGCTGCGGGACGTCGAGACGGCGCAGGGAATAGCCCTTCCACGGCACTTTCCCGGCGTTCTTGAGCCGCCACACCTTGGTCACGGTCTGGCCGGTGCCGACGCGCGTGCAGTCGGGCAGGCTGATGTCGGCGATGAACAAGGCCACGTCGCCCTTGTGCGTCGGCGGTGCCGGCGCCGGGTTGGTCGCCAGCACCGGGCAGTCGGCCGGGGACAGCGCGGGCTTCGACCGGCCGCCCTCCTTCAGGCCGTCCCGGCCGGGCGCGGAGTCGCGGTTCACGGCGACCACGATGAGGACGGCGGCCCCGGCGCCGACGGCCGCCGTCGCGAGCACGACCGCGGCCCGGCGGGTCGGCCGGAACCGCTTTCCCGGCGCGGGAGGGTCCGGGTCGCCGTCCGCCGGCTCTTCGGGTGGAGGCGGTGACGGCTCGGGCGCGGACGCCGCGGGCTCGTCCTCCCGGGGCGGTTGCGGGTCGATGGCGATGTGCATGGCCCGCCGTTCCGCGGTGCTCGCGGCGGGGGCGACCCCGCCGGGCGGGCGGGCCGCGGACGTCCCGGCGACGGCCGGCGGACGCCCGGCCCGCGCCGAGCCGACCACCCGGTTCGCCCGCTCCCAGCGCTCGCGGTACTCGGCCGGGTCGGCGCCGCACGCCTTGACGAACTCGGCGGTGGTCCCCCAGCTCGGGAGCCGGTTGCCCTTCGTGGCCTCGTGCAACGTGGTGTGCGAGATCGCCCCGGACCGCCCGGACATTTCCCGGAACGGCGGATTGCCCACCGACCTGCGCAGTTCCTGCAAAGTTGCCGCGAAGTCCGCGATCGCCTGCGCCTGTGCACGCGTGTCGTCCACCGAGTGAAGCTAACAGCGCGCACGGCCCTTGCTCAAGCCCGGCCGTATCGCGGCAGGTGAACTGGGTTCTCCGCGACCCCGGCGTGATCGGCAAGCTTCCTTTTCATTGTGCTCCGACTTCACGGTCGAGCCGGACAGCGGTGTTCTTTAGAGGCGGCCGGTTTTCGGCCCGCCACGCTGACCGGCGCTGCTCCGCGCGTGCTGCTGTGAGCGGATCCGCTGGGGGCGGATAGGGCTGTGACGTGTGCGCGCGGCGGCGCAGAGTGAAGGCATGAGCGAGGAACAGAGAATCCCATTGTTCAACGAACGGGCGCGGCTTGAGCTCTACCAGCAGCGCGTCCTCGTCCTCGACGGCCCGCTGGACGACGACAACGGCACGCTGCTGGCGACGCAGCTCATCACGCTGGCGCGGGAGGACGCGTCATCGGACATCTCGCTGTGGATCCACTCCCCCGGCGGGTCGGTGCCGTCGATGCTCGCGATCCGCGACGTCATGCGGATCCTCCCGTGCGACGTGTCGACGCTGGTGCTCGGCATCGCCTACAGCGCGGGCCAGTTCCTGCTGTCGTCCGGGACCCGCGGCAAGCGCCGCGCGATGCCGCACGCCCGCGTGCTGATGCACCAGGGCTCCGCCGGGATCGCCGGCGCCGCCGTCGACATCGAACTGCAGGCCGGCGACCTGCGGCACACCCGGGACACGGTGCTCGGGCTCATCAGCGAGGACACCGGCCAGCCGCTGGAGCGGGTCTTCGAGGATTCGCTGCACGACCGCTGGTACACCGCGCGCGAGGCCCTGGAGTACGGGTTCGTCGACGCGATCGTCAGCACGTTCGACGAGGTCGCACCGGCGGGCCGCCGGCCCGTCGGGCTCCGCGTCGCCGCGGAGGGGGACATCCGATGAGCACCTACACGATCCCGAACGTCATCGCGCGGGACTCGCGCGGCGAACGCATCATGGACGTCTACTCGCACCTGCTGACCGAGCGGATCATCTACCTCGGCACCGCGATCGACGCGGGCGTCGCCAACGCGCTCGTCGCGCAGCTGCTGTACCTGGAGGCCGACAGCCCCGACCGCGACATCCAGCTCTACATCAACTGCGAGGGCGGCGACCCGAGCGCGATGCTCGCCGTGTACGACACGCTGCGCTACATCCGCGCGCGGGTGGCGACGACGTGCGTGGGGCAGGCCGTCGCCGTCGGCGCCGTCCTCCTCGCCGCGGGCAGTCCGGGCATGCGCTCCGCCCTCCCCCACACGCGCGTCGTCCTGCACCAGCCGATGGGGCAGGGGCGCGGTGCGATCCCGGACCTCATCCTCCAGGCGGACGAGGTCGTGCGCGTGCGCGCGGACATCGAGGGCATCCTCGCCCGGCACACCGGGCAGGACACGGCGACGCTGCGCGCCGACACCGACCGGGACCGCGTGTTCACCGCGCAGGGCGCGCTGGACTACGGCCTCATCGACCAGGTGATCGAGGAGCGGCAGCCGATGCCGGTGTAGCCGGGCTCCGCGACGGGCTACGCGGCCAGCGCGTACGCGGCCCGGCAGGTCGGGCCCGCCGGAGCGGTTCCGGCGGGCGCGGCCAGCAGGCTGGTCGCGACCGCGAGCGCCAGATCGGCGAGCGTCGTGTCCAGGGCGCCGGCGACCGCGGCGATCATCTCGCTCGACGGCTCCTTGACGCCGCGCTCCATCTCGGACAGGTACTGCGGAGAGACGCCGGCGCGGCGGGCGGTCTCGACCAGGATCTCGCCGCGCTCCAGCCGCAGCCGGCGCAGGCAGCCGCCGAGCGCGTCCCGCCACAACGGCTCCGCCGGCCCGCGTGTCGCGGCCGGCCCGTGCTGCGTCTCGCGCGGCGTCCCGTTCGGCGTCCCGTTCGGCGTCCCGTTCGGCGTCTGGTGCGGCTCCCGGCGCGACTCCTCGCGCGGCGTCTCGTGCGGCGTCTCGTCGGCGGGCATGAGCGGGCGGGTCGTCTCGGCCATGAGCACATCGTAAGTCGGCGGCCCGCTCACGCCCCAGCCGTTCCGCCCACCGCGGAACGGCGGGTGAAGGGAAGAACGAGCCGGGACGGGTGGGACGCGTCGCGGTAGATCTTGTGCGTGACGGGACGCCCCACCGGCAGATGGAAGGCGTCCGGCGGCAGCAGCGCGTTGTGCGCGTCGGTCAGCGGCTCGTCGTTCGACAGCTCGGCGACCAGCCGGTGGCCGGGCCTGAGCGCGGCGGCGAACGGGTAGAGGCGCAGCACGTACTCCTCTATCTTCCCGGGTTCCACCGGGACCGCCCGGGTGTGCGGGTGGTACGGGTCGCCCTCGGCGGTGCGCTCCTCGTCGAGCTCGCGATGCGACGCCTTGAGGTAGCCGGTGGTGATGAGCTGCCGCTTTCCGTCGGGCGCGGCGTCCCAGAGGCGCAGGATGAAGTTGGTGTCGTCCTGGTCGATCTCGGCGAAGATGTGCGCGGCGCCCGTGCCGATCAGCTCCGCCGGCTCCTCGAACGGCTCGGTGCTCCAGCTGAGCATCTCGACCTTGTCGGTGACGGTCAGCGGCGCCTGGTAGAAGCCGTCCGGGGCGGCGTGCTCCGCGCCCATGGGCTCCGGCTCGGCCGAGAGCCCGCGGCGCGGACGCAGGTAGAGCGGCCTGTACTCGACGTCCTTCGGGGGCCACGCGGCACCGGTCACCTGCTCGCGGCTGCCCTCGACGAAGACGGTGACCGCGGGCTCGTCCATGACGCCGTTGTCAACGCCCTTGAGCCAGTACTCGTACCAGCGGAACATCTTGTCGTGCTCCTCGACGAAGGGGCGCGACTGCATGGGCGGGTACGGGCCGATGTCGAGCTTCTTCGGGCCCTTCAGCCGGTTGAACACCTCGATGGTGCCGTCGAGCGTCCAGCCGCGGCCCTGGTCGAGCTGGAGCCAGACCGGGATGTCGATGTTCGGCGCGAGCGTGACCGGGTTGCGCTCCTCGTACCACTCGCCGTCGAGCTCGTTCAGCACGATGTCGAACCAGGCCTCGTGGTTCTTCGGGTAGTGCAGGACGTGGACGAGGTTCGGCCAGGCGGCGACGTCCGGGTCCTGGAGGCGCCTCGCGACGCGCTCCTTGATCTCCTCCGGCGAGTAGGTCTCCAGCATGCGGGACTTGACCCGGTCGGTGAACGCCCAGCCGGAGTCGCCGCCGCGGCCCTCGCGGGCGGCGCGCGGCATGAACCACATGATGCCGCCGTGGTAGGTCGTCTCGTAGAAGTCGTAGTGGCCGCCGCTGACGAAGATCGCCTTGAGGCTCGGCGGCCGCTCGGCCGCGGCGAGCACCTGCATGGAGCCGAAGTAGGAGATGCCGATCATGCCGACGTTGCCGTCGCACCACGGCTGCGCGGCGACCCACTCGATGAAGTCGTAGGCGTCCTGGCCGAGCGAGACGCCGCCGGCGTTGTAGTTGCCGATGTGCTCGCCCTCGGACGCGCCGGAACCGCGCAGGTCGCCGATGACGTGGACGTAGTCCTCCTTGACGACGCGCGCGATGTCGCCGGCCTCGATGCAGCCGTCCCACATCGGGCTGGGGCGCCGCTGCGGCGGCGTCGTCAGTGCAAGGGCCTGCAGCTCCTTGCCATACGGGCTGAGCGCCACGAGCGCGGGGCGCGGCCTGTCGTCGACGCCCTGGTAGGCGTCGGCCATCAGCGTGACGCCGTCGCGCATCGGCACGCGGAGGTCCTTGCGGACGGCGATCTTGTCCAGGCCCGCCTGGACGATCTCGAAGTCGGGCACGGGTGCCTCCTCTGTCACGGGCTCTGTCACGGGTTCCGGGTGAAGTGCGTGCGGTAGCCGTGCATCGACGTGAAGAACGGCGACGGCTCCAGGGCGGGGTCGGCGGTGTAGCCGACCTCCTCGGCCACGGATGCGAACGGCGAGTACGCCGAGTCGGTCTCCAGGAGGCCCGCGCAGAGGCAGTCGCGGGCCGCCTTGCCGACGCGGCCCTCGATGTCGAGGCTCTCGCGCAGCGCTTCCGCGGCCTGCTCCGCGTCCAGTTCGACGCCGTACGGCGTGCCGTCGGTGCGGCGGTAGGGGTGGCCGAGGTAGAGGTGCGCCGGGCGGACCTCGTCGCGCAGGTACTCCAGGCTCGCGCGGTAGGCGACCGGGTCCTCGAAGCCGGGGAACCCGTTGGCGGCCCCGTGCACCTGGACGGCGTCGCCGACGAACACCGACCTCTGACCCTCGACGACATAGGCGACCGACCCGCGCGTGTGGCCGGGGATCGAGTGGACGGAGACGGTGACGCCGCCGCCGAGGGAGACCGTCTCGCCTCCCTCGACGAGCATGGTCGGCTCCAGTTCGCCGGAGATGACCGCGTCGGCCGCGGCGGTCACCTTCGCCTCGCCCTCGGGATCGTCCAGGTACCGTCCCCGCCCGGCGAGGTACTCGTCCACGTGGGCGCGGCGCGAGCGCAGCAGCGGCGCGTCCGCCTCGTGGATCACGACCTGCGCGCGCCGGCCGGTCAGCTCCCACAGGGCGTGCGCGCCGCCGACGTGGTCGATGTGGCCGTGGGTCAGCAGGATCCAGCGGACGTCCTCGATCCTGCGGCCGATGGCCTCCAGCGCCGGCGCCATGCCCCCGGCGGGCGAGGACGCGATGCCGGTGTCGACGATGGCCGGTTCGGGCGCGTCGATGAAGAAGCTGTAGAGACCGAACCGGCCCCACGGCGACACCAGGGGATGGGCACGCACCGCGGTCATGGGCGGGCCAGGAAGTCGCGGGTCTCCTCGAAGGCCCGGTGGTACTCCGGGATCCAGGAGAAGTGCTGCACGAACCCGTGGCCTGCGCCGGTGTAGCGGCTGACGGTCGCGGTCACGCCGGCGCCGTTCAGCCGCCGCCCGTAGAGTTCGCCCTCGTCCCGCATCGGGTCGAACTCGCCGGTGATGATCAGCGCCGGGGGCAGCCCGGTGAGGTCGGCCCGCTTGATCGGGGACACGCGTGGGTCGGCAGGGTCGGCGCCGCTGTCGAGGTAGAAGGCGTTGAACGGCTTCAGCCCGGCGGTCTCCAGCCCGTAGCCGACGGCGTTCTCGCGCAGCGAGGCGTAGCGGTCGACGTCGAAGTCCAGGTCGAGCGACGGGTAGAACATCACCTGGTGGGTGATCCGGTCGAAGCCGTCGTCGTGGGCCATGGCGGCGACCGCGGCGACGAACGTCCCGCCGGAGCTGTCGCCGGCCAGGGCGAGCGTCGTGCCGTCCCAGCGCAGCGACTCGCCGTTCTCGGAGGCCCACCGGACGGCGGCGTAGCAGTCGTCCAGCCCGGCGGGGAAGGCGTGCTCGGGCGCCCGCCGGTAATCGACGGAGACGACCTTGAGCCCGGTCTCCTTCGCCAGGGAGCGCGCGACGTGGTCGTGCGTTTCGAGGCTGCCGAGGAAGAACGCGCCGCCGTGGAAGTAGACGAGCAGGCCGTAGGCGTCGGCCTCGTCCGGCGTGTAGATCCGCACCGGTACGTCGCCGGCGGGAGTCCGGGCGGTGAGGTCCTGGACGGAGTGCAGCGGCAGCCGGTCGGCCACGAGCGGGACCTGGGCCTCCTCGCCGGCGCGCATCGCCTCCGGGTTCAGCGGACCCGGCGGCGGCGCGGGCATCTCGGCGAGGGCCTTGGCGATGTCGGGGTGCAGTGGCATGGTCTCAGCCCTCCTTCTGCGGGGACGCCGCCTGCTGGGAGGCGGGCTTCTGGCCGGGGAAGACGTCGTTGATCTCGTCCTCGGTCCAGCCCTGGCGGGAGATCCGCTGCAGCTCGTCGGTCACCGGCTTGCGGACGGTCTGGTACCGCGCCAGCGCCTCCCGGACGGAGCCGGCGTCCCGGAGCGAGTCGGCGAGGGCGCCGGCGTCCAGGATCGCCGAGTTCGCGCCCTGGCCCTGGTGGTGCAGCATCGAGTGGGCCGCGTCGCCCACGAGGACGACACTGCCGGAATGCCAGGTGTCGATCGGGTCGATGTCGTAGACCGCGCGGCAGTTGACGGTGTCCATGGCGAGGTCGCGGGTGATGTTCACGATCCGCTCGTCGAAGCCCTCGACGCACTTCACGAGGTCGTCCTTGGTGACGTCCGGCGCCCAGGTGCCGTCCGGGCAGAGCGCGGTGATGTCGAAGGAGACCTGGCCGCGGTGGCGCAGCGGCAGGAAGTAGACCTTCGTGCCGCGGCCGATGTACATGCGGAGGTTGTCGTCGACGGCCAGCCCCTGGGCGTCATCCTTGGAGATCACCGCGCGGTAGGCGTGCTCGCCGGAGAACACCGGCGGCTTGTCACTGAACAGCTGCTCGCGCACCACCGACTTGATGCCGTCGGCGCCCACGACCAGGTCGGCGGTGGCGGTCGTGCCGTTGGCGAAGGCCAGCGTCGCCCGGTCGCCCTCGTCCTTGATCCCCTCCAGCTTGTGGCCGAGCCGGACCATGCCCTCGGGCAGGACGCTCATGAGGGCGTCGATGAAGTCACCCCGGTGGATCAGGTGGGTCTTCTGGCCAAAGGCGTCGATCTCCGGCCACGCCTCTTTCATGATCGGTTCACCGGTGGCGGTGAGGATCTCGAAGTAGTCGCTCGGCGAGCTCACCGACGCGATCGCGCCGAAGACGCCCCATTCGCGGAAGCGGTCCATGGTGGACGGCCGCAGCCCGATGCCGGCGCCGACCTCGCAGATCCGCGTCGCCTGCTCATAGACGGTGACGGTTGCGCCGAGGAGGCTCAGCGCCTTGGCCGTGGCGGCACCGCCGTACCCTGCACCGACGACCGCGATGTTCAGGTCCTTCAGGTCCGAGGTCTTCATGGAGTGCGTTTCTTCCTGGTCAGTCCTGGATCGACAGGAACGTGGCGGGGTTGTGGACGAACAGCGTCGCGATGGTGGTCTCGTCGAGGCCGGCGTCCCGCAGGTCGGGGATGAGGTCCTCGAAGATGTAGTTGACGGTGTGGCCCTTCACGCCGGGCCAGCCCAGCGGGCTGCAGTTGGCGTCGGCCGAGGCGAGCGCCTTGTCCAGGTGGCCCTCCGGGCCGATGAACCGGAGGAAGTGGTCCAGCCGCTCCTTGCGCGGCCGGGCCCAGAACGGCGGGTCCTCCAGTTCGGTCTCGTAACCGAAGGTGTCGAAGCCGACCCGTCCGCCCTGCTCCGCGATCCAGGTGTCGCGCGTCTTCTCCGCGTTCACGCCGTCGTCGGCGTGCCCGAACAGGACACGGTCGAGCGGGAGGCCCTCCTCGTTGAAGATGGCGATCGCGTTCTCGGCGTCGATGGCGAGGTGGGTCAGGATCGGCACGCCGGTCGTGAGCGCGGCGCGGGCGGCGGCGCGGTAGATCCGCTTGTCCAGCTCCGTCATGCGCCCGCCGCGGCTCACGCCGACCTTGATGACCCCGGCGCGGCTGCCGGTGCCGCCGATACCGACGGTGATCTCGTGGACGAACTGCCGGGTCAGGTAGTCGACGCCGGCGCGGGCGAAGAACGGCAGGGCGGTGTCACCGCCGACGAACCCGGTGCAGGCGACGATGTTGACGCCGGTCTTCGCCGACAGCGACTTGTAGTAGTCGACGTCACGGCCGTTGCAGATGCCGGTCACGTCGACGAACGTCCCGCCGCCGTACTCGCGGCTGTACTCGTGGAACGCGCGGAGCTTCGGGACGGTCTCCGCATACCGCTCCTCGGGCGTCATCCACCACTTGGCGTCCAGCTCGGAGCCGGGCATGCCGTAGCCGATGTGTTCGTGGACGGCCACGATGCCCAGTTCCTCGGCCGGGATCGTCCCCAGGACGGTGTTCACTCTCGTCACAGCACACCTCTAGAAATTCGAAGACAGCAGGTCGCGCGGGTTTCCGGCGAGGATGCGCTGGACGTCCTCGCCGCCGAGGCCCTGCGCCTTCAGGAGGGGGACGAACGTCGAGAGGACGTAGCTGTACGGCAGGTCGTTGCCGGGGTGCCCCTTGGCCACGCCGACCGCGTTGCTCGACAGCAGGATCCGGTTGCCGTGACCGGCCGCGACCAGTTCGAGCACCAGCGCGGCGCGTTCGGCGTCGGTGACGTGCGCATCGCCCTCCACGCCGACGTTGTCGAGGGCGACGTAGGCACCGCGGCGGGCGATGTCGAGCGGGGTGCCGGCGGCGACGGCGTCCTTGCGGTCGAGCCCGCCGACGACGACGCGGTCGGCGGGGAGCTTCTCGTCCAGGACGACCGAAAGGTCGCGCACGGCATCGTTCCCGAAGCGGATGGAGACCGGGACCCCGGTGTTCAGGGCGGTCCGGGCCGCGCCGCGGAACAGGCTCTCGTCGGTCGCCGTCATGCCCTCGCGCGTCGCGGCGGTGGCCACGAGACCGGCGGCGCCCCGCCGCTCCACGCGCGGAACGACCATCCCCTCGGTGACCTCCTTGGTGAAGAGGTCGGCGAACTTCCCGGCCGGCCACGGCGTCGGCGGGTTGGTCTGCGGGGTCAGGAAGTAGCCGCCGAGCATCTCCTCCGGGCCCATCCCCGTGGACGCCACGATGTGGACGCCGGTCGACCGCGACAGAGCCTCGTACAGCCGCACGTCGCGGCCGTGGAACATGCCGGTGGCGTCCACGATCGTCCCGCCGCCGTGCTCGCGGAAGTCCCGCAGCCTCCCCGCGAGCGTCTCGAAGACCTCGGCGCGGTCGATCGTGATGTCGAACGCGTGCTCCGCCCCCGGAACCACCGACAGCAGCGCCTCGTGGACGGCCACGACCCCCAGCTCATGTGCGGGAACGGGCCCGAGGACGGTGGCGACGGTACCGCTCGCGGCGCCCTGCGCGTCTGTCACTGACACTCCCTCTCCATCGGCTTCACTTTACAGGACATCAAGTAAGTATCTCCTTCGTAAACTTTACTTCCTCGGCGGGGGGCTCCTCGACGTCGGCGGCCGGGGAGCCGAAGAGGCCCGCGAGGGTCAGCACCGCCGCGGCGGCCGCGCACAGGCCCGCGACGAGGAAGGCCAGGCTGTAGGCGTTGCCGAGCGACTCGAACGCCAGCACGCGCAGGCTCTCCGGCATCGGCACCGGCGCCATGCCGGGGCCCGCGCCGGGCACGACCGGCATGGAGTTGATCGCCATCGCGCCGCCCTGCTGCGCGATGCCGCCCGCGACCTCGGTGTACGGCGGCTGCAGGCCGGACGCGCCGATGGCGCCGCCCACGCCGTCGGAGAAGGCGCCGTTGGCCCGGCTGACCGCGAACGCGGCGATGAGCACCGGCCCGAGGGCGAAGCCGAAGTCGCGCAGCAGGTTGGTGGTGGCGCTGGCCATCCCGGCGAGCCGCAGCGGGACCGTGTTGATCGCGACGGCCGTGATCGAGCCGACGGTCAGCGCGAAGCCCACGCCGAGGGCGAGCATCGGCGGGACGAACCGCGTCCAGCTCATGTCGTGGACGTCGAACGTCGAGCACCAGATGCCGCTGACCGCGATGAGCGCGAAGCCGGTGGTGAGCACCCAGCGCGGCGAGAAGTTGCGGATGACGTGCGAGACGACCGGCACCAGCACGAACGCGGGCCCCTGGATGGCGAGGAACAGCAGGCCGATCTTGAGGGCGCTCTGGTGCTGGACGGCGCCGAGCCAGATGCTCATCGAGTAGCAGGTCGCCAGGAAGGCGAACATGCCGATGACCGTGGCGATCGCGACGATCGCGTAGGAGCGGTTGGCGAAGATGTTGAGGTGCAGCAGCGGGACGTCCGTCCGCAGCTCGATGACGACGAACGCGCCGAGCAGCACGGCGCCCGCCGCGAACGCCCCGATGATCTCGGCGCGGGCGAAACCGGCCTCCGAGCCCTGGGTGGCGGCGAACAGGATCGCGATCAGGCCGAGGGCGAGGGTGACCTGGCCCGGCAGGTCGAGCTTGCGGCCCTCCGGCGCCGCCGAGTCGGCCGCGAGCTGGGTGATGGCGATCGAGATCACCGCGGCCGCGATCACGACGAGGTAGGACGTCCGCCAGTCGTGGTCCTGGGCGAGCCATCCGCCCATCAGCGGGGAGATCGCGGCACCGGCCGACAGGAACCCGGCCCAGGTGGCGATCGCCTTGGAGCGCGCCTCCGGCGACGGGCTCACCGCCGCCAGCATGGCGAGCGAGATCGGGTAGAGGACGGCCGCACCGAGCCCGGCGACGACCTGGCCGGCCCACAGCACCTCGACCGTGCCGGCGAGGTAGCAGACGACGGAGCCGGCGACGGTCAGCAGCGCGCCCGCCTGCAGCAGGCGCTTGCGGCCGAACAGGTCGCCGATCACGCCGGTGGTCAGTTCGAAGACGACCATGGGGATCGCGAAGGCGGCCGTGATCCAGGTCAGCTCGGCGCCGGTGGTCTGGAACTCCTGCTGGAACGTGCCGTTGAGCGCGCCTGGCAGCGAGTACGCGACCTGCGCGAGGAGGACGGCGAAGCAGCCGGCGAGCACCGTGACGGTGTAGCCCTGCTTGCGCGCAGCGGTCTGTGTCATTGCGGATTCTTCCTCGTCGATGGCAGGGCGGCGGGATCCGGCCGCCCGGGATCGGCCATCCGGTGTGAGCGCGATCACCTGTTGACTGTGCAAGGTGTCACATTGCTTGACAGTACGTCAAGTCTTTGACCAGCACGTATTCCAGATAGCCGCTGCGTACGGCGTGCGGGCGCGGTGCTCTACGCTTGCCGCATGGCGAGGCTTCGTGAGGCACAGAAGGAGATGACGCGTAAACTCCTGCTGGACGCCGGCCTGGAGTTGTTCGTGTCGAAGGGCTACACGGCGACCAAGGTCGACGACATCGCGTCGGAGGCGGGCACGACGCGGGTGACCTTCTACGCGTACTTCCCGTCGAAGGTCGACCTGATGAAGGCGCTGATCTCCGAGCGGCTCAACGCCGCCCTCGACCGGGTGCCGTCCGCCGAGCACGGCTCGACCGAGCGGGAGCTGGTCGCGGTGGTCGAGGACGGCTCACGGGAGCGGATCCGCGGGTGGCTCGCGGCGACCTCGGAACGCTGGGACACGATCCGCCCCTACACCACGACCGCCTTCGAGGCCGCCGCCGCCGACCCCGAGATCCGCGCGCTGCTCAACGCGTGGCTGGACGAGGCGCAGCGCGACATCGAGGACGGCCTCGACCGCGCCGCCCGGTTCCCGGCCGGCACCCGGCGCTTCCGCAGCGTCATCGCGATCACCGAGCTCGACCACGTCGCGCGGCACTGGACCCCGGGCCGCTGGGGCGTCGGGCGCGAGGAGATGCTGGACGTCCTCACCGAGAGCTGGTTCGGCACCATCGGCCGCCACTGAGCAGCTACCGGGGTGCGCGGGGGCCCTCAGGGCCTCGCCGCGTCGAAGAGGAGCTGGCGCAGCCAGGCGATGAAGCGGTGGTCGCCGAGGTGGGGGTTCCACACCATGTCGATGCCGAGGCCGGGCAGCGGGAAAGGGAACTCCTCGATCCGCAGGTCGAGGAGCGTCCGCATCTCCGCGGCGACCCGGTGGCGCAGAAGCGCGACGCCGCCGGAGCGTCCGACCTGGTACGGGACGAGCAGGAAGTCGGAGATCAGCTGGCCGACGCGGTAGGGGATCCCGTTCTCGTCGAGCACCGAGTACGGGAAGACCCGCCGCTCGGTGTCCACGACGACGTGCGGCTGCGTCGTCAGCAGGTCGAGCGCGCTCGCCTCCGGCGGCGTGTCCGGCGACGCCACCACCACGATGCGGTCGTCGTACAGGCGCTCCCGGGGATGGGGCGAGGCGAACCCCTCGGAGATCAGGACGACGTCGACGCCGTGCTCGGTGAACGTGGACTCGGCCGGCACGGTGATCGTGCGCATGCGCAGCGTCGCGTTCGGCGCCCGCTCCGCGACGAGCCGCCCCAGCCGCCCGCCGAGGACGAACGCGGTGCTGGTGGTCATCGCGACGGTGATGACGCGGCGGTCCGTCGCCGGGTCGAAGCCGGGGAAGCTCACCACGTCCGCGGCCTGCTGGAGCGTCGCCCGCAGCGGCGCGATCAGCTCCATCGCGCGCGGCGTCAGCGTGACGGCGTTCCCCTGCCGGACGAGGAGGTCGTCCCCCAGCAGCCGCCGCATGCGCGCCAGGGCGTGGCTCATCGCGGACTGGGTGAGGCCGACGCGCTCGGCGGCCCTCGTCACCGAGCGCTCCTCCAGCATCGCGAGCAGCGGCACCAGCAGGTTGAGGTTGACCGACGCCAGCCGGTCCAGCCCGGAACCCGCGGTGCCCGCATTCTCGTCACTCATCGCGACGAACTCTACGCGGCGGCTCTATTCAGGCGGCCCTGCTCAGGCGGCCCTGCTGAGGCGACGCAGCCGGGGAATCGGGACGCGCCGGTTCAGCGCCACGGCCGTACCGGTGCCGTCGGCGCGGGGCCAGCGCAGGAGACGGTCCTCGACGTGCGCGGGCTCCCCGTCCACGGGGAGGTGGCCCACGGCCTTGAGGGTGAGCCCGAACTGCTCCGTCCAGAAGTACGGCTCGAACTGGAGCGGTGGCGTCTCGTCCCCTCGGATGAGGGCCGCGGCGGCCACCTTCGCCTGCTCGATCGCGCTGCTCCACAGCGGGATGCGACGCACGCCGTGCGGCGTCGGGAACGCCGCCAGGTCGCCGGCCGCCGCGATGTCGGGACGCACGAGCCCGCGCGAGTCCACATGCAGAACGCCCTTCTCGGTCAGCCCGGTGCCGGCGAGCCACTCGGTGTTGGGGACGTCGCCGACCGCGGACACCACCAGATCGGCTTCGAGGACGGCGCCGTCGTCCAGGACGACGCGGGTGTCCGCCGCGAGCCGTGCACCGGCGGTTTCGACGATCGTGAGCCCGCGGTCCAGCGCGGCCTTGGTGAAGACGTCCGCCAGATACGGCCCCAGTTGCACGATCAGCGGGATGCCCTGAGAGACGAGCGTGACCCGGCAGCCCGCCGCCAGGCAGCCGGAGGCGATCTCCATGCCGAGCGGGCCTCCGCCGACCACGATGACCGACGGGCGTCCGGCGAGCCGGGCGCGCAGGGCCAGCGCGTCGTCGAGGCCGCGCAAGGTGACCTCGCCGGGCAGGGCGGACAGCCGCCGGGCCCGGGAGCCAGTGGCGATCACGAGCCGGTGGTAGGGCAGCGCGGTGCCGTCATCGAGCCTGACGAGCCGACGTTCGACGTCCAGCCCGGAGGCCCGAACGCCGAGGATCTCCTTCGCCTCGTGCGTGGGCGGCGGCAGTTCGTGGGACGCCATGTCGTCGCCGTCGAGCAGCAGCGCCTTCGACAGCGCCGGACGGCTGTAGGCCGCGTGCGGCTCGTCGCCGACGATGGTCAGCTCCCCGTCGAAGCCGCCGTCCCGCAGCGAGTCCGCCGCCGTGAGCCCGGCGATGCCGTTGCCGACGATGACGACCCGCTCGATTCCCCCGCTGATCCGAGACCCGGTCATTCGAGACGCTGTCATTCGAGACGCTGTCATTCGAGACGCAGGGCCGCGACCGGGCAGACGCGGACGGCGGCCTTGGCCTGCGCGGCATCGGCGTCGCCGACCTCCTCCCGGTCGATGACGAGTTCGCCGTCGTCGTCCAGGTGCATCAGGTCGGGGGCGGCCTCCTCGCAGAGGCCGTGTCCCTCGCAGCGCGGACGGTCGAGCACGATCTTCATGCGCGGATCACCTCCAGGACGGGGAGCTCCTCGATGCTCCGCGTGACGTTGCTCGGCACCCGGACTTCCGGGCCGGTGACGAGCCGCTCGACGCGGCGCGCCAGGGCACCGATGACGGCGTGGGCCTCAAGGCGGGCGAGGCCCTGGCCCGCGCAGCCGTGCGGGCCGTAGCCGAACGACAGGTGGTCGACCGGGTTGCGCTCGACCTGGAACTCGTCCGGGTTCTCGTAGTGGCGCGGGTCCCGGTTGCCGGCGCCGAACAGGATCGCGACCTTCGCCCCGGCCGGGATCACGGTGCCGTCGATCTCCACGTCCCGGGTCGTCAGGCGTCCGAAGGCGTGGATCGGCACCCAGTAGCGGAGCACCTCGTTGAACGCGGCCGGCGCCAGCGACGGGTCCTCCCGCACCAGCGCGAGCTGATCGGGGTGCGCGGCGAACAAGGCGACGATGTTGCCGATGGAGGCGATCGTGGTGTCGACGCCGGCGCCGAGGTACTGGTGGATGATGTGGCCGGCCGTGCCGGGCGGGATCTCGCCGCGGGCCTCGGCCTCGAAGATGCCGCGTCCGACCGAACCGGGCGCGAGATCGCCGGCCGTGACGTTCGAGCACCACTCGTACAGCTCGCCCGCGATCGGGAAGTTCTCCGCGGTCCGCTGGTTCATCGGCCCGATGACCTGCATCGCCGCCTGGCCCCAGCGCAGCATGTTGGCGCGGACGTGGCCGGTGAAGCCGATGAGGTCCGCGACGACCTCCAGCGGGAAGGCGCGGGCGAGCGCGTCGACGGCCTCGAACGAGCCGGCGCCGACGAGCTTCTCGACGAGCGCGTCCGCCTTCGCGTCGATGCCGTCCTTGAGCCCGCGCAGCGCCCGCGGCGACAGGTTGGCGGTCAGGGTGGCGCGCAGCCGCGTGTGCACCGGCGGGTCCGAGGCGAGGGACGTGCCGGTCAGCGCCTCGTTGACCGCCGGGTTGAAGCCGATGGCCCCGGCGGAGGAGAACGTCTCCCAGTCGCGGAGGGCCTCGCGGATCACGCCGTACCGGGTGAGCGCGTAGACGTCGTTCGCCGGGAGGTGGACGACGGGTCCGAGGTCGCGCAGCGCCGCGAAGGACGGATACGGGTCGACGAGCACCTCGTCGTCGAAGAGGTCAAGATCGGAAGCGGGTGGGGCTGAGTCGGTCATCGGTTCACCTCGGGGTCGGTCGTCGAAGCCCCAGTGAATCCACCGATTGCACATCGCACAAACACATGTTTCTCATGGCCGCTCATGAATCTGATGCATATGCGATGCGCTCAGACGATCTGCCGGATGACCGAGACGGCGCGGGCGAGGTGCGGTTCGGTGCGGTCGGTGCGGTGGGCGATGGCCAGTTCGACGTCGACGGCCGGACTCGCCAGCGGCCTGTAGGCGACGCCTTCGAGGGCGAGGGCCGTCACCGGCTCCGGGACGACGGCCACTCCGAGCCCGCCCGCGACGAGGGTGATCAGCGTGGAGGTCTCCGCCACCTCGTGCCGGATCCGGGGCTCGACCCTGGCGCCGCGGAACAGGCCGAGCACGACGTCGTACATCACCGAGCGCCGGTCCGCGGAATGGACGATGAGGTCGGCGTCCGCCAGGTCGGTGACGGCCGGCCGCCGGACGGCGGCCAGGGCATGGTCGGCGGGGACCGCGACGACGAGCCGGTCCCGGCGCAGCGGCAGGACGGTGAGCGAGAGGTCGGCGATCGGGGGCCGCAGCAGCGCCAGGTCGATCTCGCCGGCCCGCAGCGCCGCGGCCTGGTCGGGCACCAGCATCTCGCCGCGGAAGGAGAAGTCGACGCCCGGCAGTTCCAGGGACAGGCCGCGCGACAGCGCGGGCAGCAGGCTGTAGGTCGCCGACCCCACGCAGCCGATCGCGAGATGCCCGACCGCGCCGGCCGCGACCAGCCGGGCCTCGTGCGCCGCCTCGTCCACCTCGCCGAGGATCTTCCGGGCGCGGGCGAGGTAGGCGCGGCCCGCGTCGGTGAGGTCGACCCGGCGCGTGGAGCGGTGGAACAGCTCCACGCCGAGTTCGGTCTCCAGCCTGCGGATCGCCTGCGACAGCGGCGGCTGGGCCATGGTGAGCCGCTCGGCGGCGCGGCCGAAGTGGAGTTCCTCGGCGACGGCGACGAAGTACCGCAGGTGGCGCAGATCCATATGTTGAACGTTTCAATCAGAGTAAATATTGATACTTCACTGTATCAAGCCAGGTCACTAGCCTCGATGGCATGAGCTCCTATCTGTACTCCGCCGTCCGGACGCCGTTCGGGCGGTTCAACGGCGCGCTGGCGGGCGTCCGCCCGGACGACCTGGCGGCCGGGGTGATCAGCGCGCTGCTGGACCGGGCGCCCGGGCTGGACCCGGCCGCGATCGACGAGGTCGTCTGGGGCAACGCGAACGGCGCGGGCGAGGAGAACCGCAACGTCGGCCGGATGGCCGCGCTGCTCGCCGGGCTGCCGACGAGCGTGCCGGGCACGACCGTCAACCGGCTGTGCGGCTCCAGCCTCGACGCGGCGATGACCGGCTCCCGGACGATCGAGACCGGCGACGCCGGCATCGTCCTGGCCGGCGGGGTCGAGTCGATGACGCGGGCGCCGTGGGTGCTGCCGAAGCCCGCCAAGGGCTTTCCGGCCGGCAACGTCACCGCCGTGTCGACCACGCTCGGCTGGCGGCTGGTGAACCCCCGCATGCCGAAGGAGTGGACGGTCTCGCTCGGCGAGGCCAACGAACTCCTCCAGGAGCGGTACGGCATCGGCCGGGAGCGGCAGGACGCGTTCGCCCTGCGCTCCCACCGGCTGGCGGCGGCGGCCTGGGACGCGGGCTTCTACGACGACCTGGTCGCCCCGGCCGGCGACCTGAAGCGCGACGAGGGCATCCGCGCCGACACCTCCCTGGAGAAGCTCGCCAAGCTCAAGCCGAGCTTCCGCCAGGACGGCACCATCACCGCGGGCAACGCCTCGCCGCTGAGCGACGGCGCGGCCGCGCTGCTGCTCGGCTCGGAGGCCGCCGCCGAGCGGATCGGCCTCGACCCGCTCGCGCGCATCGCCGGGCGCGGCGCGTTCGCACTCGACCCGCAGGACTTCGGCTACGCCCCCGTCGAGGCGGCGAACCGCGCCCTCGCGCGAGCCGGGATCGGCTGGGACCGGGTCGGCGCCGTGGAGCTCAACGAGGCGTTCGCCGTCCAGTCGCTGGTCTGCGTGGACGCCTGGGGCATCGACCCGGAGATCGTCAACACGAGGGGCGGCGCGATCGCGCTCGGCCACCCGCTGGGGGCCAGCGGCGCCCGCGTCCTCGGCACGCTCATGAAGGTGCTCCGGGAGCGCCGCGAACGCTGGGGCGTCGCCGCGATCTGCATCGGGGTCGGGCAGGGCCTGGCCGTCGTCCTGGAGAACGTGGAGGCGGGGGCGTGAGCCGGGCGGCGATTCTGGACAGCGTCGACGAGGCCGTGCAGGGCATCGAGGACGGCAGCACCGTCCTGGTCGGCGGCTTCGGCTTCGCCGGCATGCCGTTCGACCTCATCGACGGGCTGATCCGGCAGGGCGCGAAGGACCTCACCATCGTGTCCAACAACGCCGGCAACGGGGACGTCGGGCTGGCCGCACTGCTGAAGACCGGGCGCGTCCGGAAGGTGGTCTGCTCGTTCCCCCGGCAGAGCGACTCCCACGTCTTCGACGAGCTGTACCGGGCCGGGAGGATCGAGTTGGAGATCGTGCCGCAGGGCAACCTCGCCGAGCGGATGCGCGCGGCGGGCGCGGGCATCGGCGCCTTCTACTGCCCGACCGGGGTCGGCACCCCGCTGGCCGAGGGCAAGGAGACCCGGACGATCGACGGCCGCGTCCACGTCCTGGAGTACCCGATCAGGGGGGACGTGGCGCTGATCGGCGCGCACCGCGCCGACACCATGGGCAACCTCGTCTACCGCAAGACCGCCCGCAACTTCGGCCCGGTCATGGCGACCGCCGCGGCCACCACGATCGTGCAGGTCGGCGAGGTCGTCCCCGCCGGGGAGATCGACCCGGAGGCGGTCGTCACGCCCGGCATCTTCGTCGATCGCGTCGTGCGGGTGCGGGCACGGCGGTACACCGTCCAAGGAGCGCGCTGACATGGCCCTGAACCCCGATGAGCTGGCCGCGCTCGTCGCCCGCGACATCCCGGCCGGCTCGTACGTCAACCTCGGCATCGGCCGTCCGACCAAGGTCGCCGACCACCTGCCGGACGGCTCGGGCGTCGTGCTGCACACCGAGAACGGCATGCTCAACATGGGCCCCGCCGCCGCGGGCGACGAGATCGACCCGGATCTCACCAATGCCGGGAAGGTGCCGGTGACGGAGCTTCCCGGCACGGCGTACTTCCACCACGCGGACTCGTTCGCCATGATGCGCGGCGGCCATCTCGACGTGTGCGTGCTCGGCGCGTTCCAGGTGTCGGCCACCGGCGACCTCGCGAACTGGAGCACCGGCGCCCCCGACGCCATCCCGGCCGTCGGCGGCGCGATGGACCTGGCCATCGGCGCCAAGCAGGTCTTCGTGATGATGACGCTCTTCGACAAGAAGGGCCGGTCGAAGCTGGTGCCCGAGTGCACGTATCCGCTGACCGGCGTCGGCTGCGTCAGCCGGGTCTACACCGACGTCGCCGTCATCGACGTGGGTCCGGACGGCGCGTCCGTCCGCGAGACCTTCGGCGTGACGATCGACGAACTCCGCGACCGGGTCCCCGTCCCCCTCAAGCCCGCCTGACCCAACGAAGCGTGGGCTCGGTTGCGGTGGAGAGGGGGATCGGCTCGAACATCGGGGGTTCGTCGGACGGGTCCAGGGCGGTCGGCCCGTAGAGCCAGTCGACGAACGTGTAGTCATAGGTGTCGCGTTCCCGCAGCAGGACGTTGCGCTGCTGCCGGGCGAGCCCGTCGAGGTGCCACAGCTCGCCCCACGCGCGCGAGGTCGTGAGGACGCGGCGGCAGTGCTCGGGCCGGACGGCCTGGTAGGCGGCGAGGACGGCGGGCCAGTCCACCGAACCGTCGGCGGCGCGGTGCCGGGCGACGTGCTCGCCGAGCACCCAGCCGTCCTCCAGCGCCATGATCGCGCCCTGGGCGATGTACTGGAGCGGCGGGTGGGCGGAGTCGCCGAGCAGCGCGATGCTGCCGTCCACCCAGGTCATGATGGGGTCGCGGTCGTACATCCGCCACCACTTGTCGCGCCACATGTGCGGCAGCCCCTCGCGGACGAAGTCGCAGGTCCGCTCGAACGCCGCGTCCAGTTCGTCGGGCGTGCCCCAGTCCTGCTCGCCGGCGCGGGCCTTGGGCGACTCGAAGACGGCGACCTGGTTGAGCAGCTCGCCGCCACGCAGCCCGTAGTGGACGAAATGGCAGCCCGGCCCGACATGGACGACGACCTCGCCGAGGTCGACGGCGGCGGCGCGCCCGCTCGACGTCGGCACGGTGCCCCGGTAGGCGACGTAGGCGGAGGAGACCGGCTCGTCGTCGGACATGAGCCTGCGCGCCACCGAATGCAGCCCGTCGGCCGCGATGACGACCTGCGCCTCTTCGGTATGGCCGTCGGCGAGCGTCACGCGGGCGCCATCGGGCGTGTTGGCGTAGGCGACCGCCTGCTGCGACGTCACCAGGTCGACGCCGGCGCGGCGGCATGCGCGCAGCAGCATCGCGTGCAGGTCGCTGCGGTGGATGACCAGGTACGGGTATCCGTAGCGGCGTTCCAGATCGCGCAGGTCGAGGCGGGTCAGCTCCGCGCCGTCGACGGCGTCGCGCATGATCATCGCGTCGGGGACGACGCCGAGGGCCGTGGCCTCGTCCAGCAGGCCGTAGTCGTCGAGGATGCGCGTGCAGTTGGGCGCGAGCTGGATGCCGGCGCCGACCTCGCCGAAGGAGCCGGACTTCTCCAGCAGCCGGACCGCCAGGCCCCGGCGGGCCAGCGCGCAGGCGGCGCCGAGCCCGCCGATCCCGCCGCCGACGACGATCACATCAGGGTTGGTCATGGTCTCTTCTCTTTCGGGCGCCTCAGAGCCAGGGGCCGAGGGGCGGGGCGTCGGCGAGGGCGTGCGGGCGTCCGGCCAGCCAGGCGGCCACCTCGGGCAGCGGCCCGTCCGCCGGCACCGCGCCGAGCCCCCGCTTGGCGGTGATGTCGGCGACGAGCGCTTCCAGGAAGTCGCGCGGCAGGTCGCCGAAGGAGACGCCGCAGTCGAGGTCGACCGCGTGGACGAAGACCTCCCGCGCCCGCAGCCACGGCACCTCGGTCGCGGGCACGGTGCGGCCCTGGGCCGTGGCGACCTCGGACAGCCACTGCCCCTCGGTCAGCTCGCCCATCGACGTCCACAGCTCCGCGGCGGAGCGGTTCGCCCACTCGGCCAGCTCGGCGCCGCTCATGCGGGGGCCGCGCTCAATCCCGGCGGCCCGCTCCTCCGGCGAGGCGTACATGGGCGTCGCCTCGCCGGTCGCGGCCCAGTGCACCAGGTTGCCGAGCGCCTCCGCGTTCGCGGCGACGTGGGCGACCAGGTGCCTGCGGGTCCAGCCGGGCAGCAGGCTCGGGGCGTCGTACTCTGGCTCGGTCAGGCGGTCGACGGCGCCGAGGAGCAGCGCCGTCCCGTCCCGCGTCCAGCGGAGGACGTCGGCGGGGGCCATCAGGCGTCCTTGACGATGCGGTTCGCGCAGGCGCCGAGCCCGTCGATCTCGGTCACGACCGTCTCGCCGCCGGTCAGGTAGACCTTCGGGTCGCGGGCGTGGCCGACCCCGGCGGGCGTGCCGGTGGCGATCAGGTCGCCGGGACGCAGCCGGACGATCGTCGAGACGTACTCGACCAGGAAGACCGGGTCGAACAGCAGCGTGCCGGTGTCGTCGGACTGCATCTCGCGGCCGTCCACGACCGTCCGCACCTTGAGTGCCGGGCGGACGCCGCCGACCTCGTCCGGCGTGACCAGGTAGGGGCCGACGGGAGTCGAGGAGTCCCAGATCTTGCCCTGCGTCCACTCGATGGTGCGGAACTGCCAGTCGCGGACGGAGATGTCGTTCATGACGGTGAAGCCCGCGATCGCCGCCTCGGCCTGCGCGCCGTCGGCGCGGCGGACCTCCCGGCCGATGACGACGGCGAGCTCCACCTCCCAGTCGAGCGCGTCCGTCTCGGCGGGCTTGACGATGTCGTCATGGGCGCCGATCAGGCTGTCGGCGAACTTCGGGAACAGCGTCGGATACGACGGAAGCTCCCGCCCCATCTCCTTGATGTGGTCGGAGTAGTTGTGCCCGACGCAGATCACCTTTGAGGGACGCGGCACGACCGGCGCGAAGTCGGCGCCTTCGACGTCGTAGGCCGCGCCGGCGGCGCCCGCCGCCCTGGCCCGCCAGTCCGGCTCGGCGAGGAGCGCGCCGAGGTCGGGGAACCCGAGGTCGACGAGCGTGCCGCCGTCGAGCCGGACGGCGCGGGTCCCGGCGGCGGTGCGGATGGTGGAGAGCTTCATCAGGAGTCCTTGGCGAATCGGTCGAGCTTGAGCGCCTCGAAGACGGGCGCGTCGCAGAAACGGAACAGGTCGAGCGCGCCGGAGTCGGAGTCGGACGCCCCGGCCTCCGACCGCACCGAGAACGGCTCCCACGAGGGGACGACGAAGAGGTCGCCGCGGGCCACCGCCCAGGACCGGTCACCGACCGTCACCCGGCCGGAGCCGTCGAAGACCTGGTAGACGCTGGACCCGGTCTCGCGCACCGGAGCCGTCTCGGCGCCCCGCGCCACCCGGTGGAACTCGGCGCGCAGCGTCGGCAGCACGTCGGTGCCGTCGACGGGGTTGCTGTAGCGGACGGCGGCATGGCCGGGCTCCACCGTCCCCGCATGCCCTTGCCGCTCCAGCGCGAGCTGGTCGGCCAGCGCACGGTCGGTGTGCTGCCACTTGTAGGAGAGAAGCGGCGAGCCGGGCGTCGCATGCCCGACACCCACGGGACGCAGCCCGGGGTGCCCCCACAACCGCTCCGAGCGCGACCGCTCGGGCGTGATGTGCTCGGACTCGGGCAGCTCGTCCCGCCCGAACTCGAAGAACTGCGCCTCGGTCAGGTACTGGAAGGGGATGTCGAGCCCGTCGATCCAGGCCATGGGCTGCTCGGCGGCGTTGTGGTGGGCGTGCCAGTTCCAGCCCGCCTGCGGCAGGAAGTCGCCGCGGTTCATCGGCACCGGGTCGCCGCCGACGACCGTCCACACCCCGCTGCCCTCGACCACGAACCGGAACGCGTGCTGCGTGTGGCGGTGCTCGGGGGCGTCTTCGCCCGGCATCAGGTACTGGACCGCCGCCCACAGCGTCGGCGACGCGAACGGCCGTCCGCCGAGCCCCGGATTGGCCAGCGCGATCGCCCGCCGCTCTCCCCCGCGTCCCACCGGCACGAGCCGCCCGGCCTGCTCGGCGAGCCGGACCAGCGCGTCCCACCTCCACACGTGCGGGACGGCCTTGGACCGCGGATGCACCGGCATCAGGTCGCCGATCTCCGTCCACAGTGGCACGAGCAGCTCGGACTCGAACCCGCGGTAGAGGTCTTCGAGCTCCGGTGTGACGTCCGGCTGGCCGGGCGCGTCCACGGCCCGCAGCCTCACGGGCGAGCCCGCGACAGGAGTGCTGGTCATACCGGCAATCGTGGTGCCCGCGCCCGCCGAAGAATAGGAAATTCTGCTCCCCAGAACGAGCCCGCCCGGCGTCCCGCCTAGGCTGCCGAGGTGGACAGCGATACGTTCGTCGCCGGATTCGACTACCCGATGTTCGTGGTGACCACCATCGACCCCGGCACCGGAACGCGGGCGGGCTGCCTGGTCGGCTTCGCCACGCAGACCGGCATCGACCCGTTCAGGTTCCTGGTGTGCCTGTCCCGCGTGAACCACACCTACCGGACGGCCGAGGCGGCGACCCACCTGGCCGTCCACGTCCTGGACGAGTCCCAGCGGGACCTGGCGGCCCTGTTCGGCTCCCAGACCGGCGACGAGATCGACAAGTTCACCCGCTGCGCCTGGCGTCCCGGCCCGGAAGGCGTCCCCCTGCTGACCGACGCCCCCCGCCACCTGGTAGGCCGAATCCTGGCCCGCACCGACCTGGGCGACCACACCGGCTACCTACTGGCACCGGTCGACGTGGCCGGCACTTCCGAAGCCGCCCCTCTGACCTTCCGCGCCCTCCCCGACCTC
>NZ_SMJW01000118.1 GCF_004348335.1 Actinomadura bangladeshensis
GGCTAACCGTTTGCACGCCGCCCCGCCCCGTCCTCTACACTGGCGAAGTCGAGTGGCGGCCATCTCCGCCACCCAGGGCCCCCTTCGTCTAGCGGCCTAGGACGCCGCCCTTTCAAGGCGGTAGCGCCGGTTCGAATCCGGTAGGGGGTACCACGCGCATCGGTGCGGTCGTTTCTGCGGGCTGCCGACGGGCACCCGGTGCGTTCCCTCTCAGTCTCCGATGATCTCCGGCCGTCGTTCCCTCGCCACGGGCAGGCGGGCTTTGAGAAGATGCCAGCGGTTGTCCAGACACGAGTGTTCCTCTGAAGGGTGTCGCGTTGGAAGCGCTGGGGCAGGACGGCTCGCGACAGGCAGCGGACGGGGGCGGGCAGGTGCTGGCGGGCCGCTACCGGCTGGTCTCGCTGCTCGGCCGGGGCGGTATGGGAGCGGTCTGGCGGGCCCACGACTCGCAACTGGACCGCGAGGTGGCGGTCAAGGAGCTGCGGCTGCCCGAGCAACTGGACGACGCCGCGCGGCGGACCTGGATCGCCCGGCTGGACCGGGAGGCACGGGCCGCGGCCGGGCTCCGGCATCCCGGGATCGTCACCGTCCACGACCGCGTGGCCGGTGCCGACGGCCGCCCCTGGATCGTCATGGAACTCGTCAGGGGCCGTTCCCTGGACGACCTGCTGAAGGCCGAGGGGCGGCTGCCGCCCGTCCGGGTCGCGCAGATCGGGGTGCACTTGCTGGACGCTCTGCGCGTGGCTCATCAGGCGGGCATCACCCACCGCGACATCAAGCCCGCCAACGTCCTGCTGGAGGGCGACCGCGTCGTCCTGACCGACTTCGGCATCGCGGCCGTCGAAGGCGATGCGACCCTGACCGGAACGGGCGTGGTCCTGGGCACTCCGGCGTACATGTCACCCGAGCAGGTCCGCGGCCAGGAGGCCACGGCCGCCTCCGACCTGTGGTCACTCGGCGCCACGCTCTACACCGCCGTGGAGGGACACCCCCCGTTCGAGGGCGCCGGCGCCGGGGCCGTCTTCATCGCCGTCGCCACCCAGGACCCCGCCCCGCTCGCACACGCCGGCCCCCTCGAACCCGTCCTCAGGGCGCTACTGGACCGAGACCCCTCCCAGCGCCCGACCCCCGAAAGCCTGCGCGCCGAGCTCGTCTCGCTCGCCCAGGGCCGCACGGCCGCATTGCCGACCCTCGTCCAGCCGCCGGCGGAACCGCCTGTTCCGCGACCGACCCGACGCCCCGTCCGCAAGCGCAAGAAGGTCGTGCTCGCTCTTGTGGCGGTCGCCACCGTGCTCGTCCCCACGACGGGATGGGCGGTGGAGAAGGTTTCGGTGATGCAGGAAAACCAGCGCTATGAGGCGAACATGAGCGCCGTCGAGGGGCTGGGGACGATCCTGGGTACTTCGACCGAGCTCACGAGGACCGACGAGGACGCAGTGGAGGTCCGCTCGATCCTCTGCAAGGACACCTCCGACGACGACGGTTGCGACCTGCAGAGCCAGGTCGCCTCCGTCGTCGACTGGTTCCGCTCGCGGCCCGGCGTGCAGTCCGTGTTCCTGCAGCCCCCCGTAGAGGAACCCAACACCTTCCCCGGCCGTGACCTGTCTGTCCGCACTCAGGATTCATTGAGCATCACCGAGGTCGTCGTCTACGACCACATCTACGACCACGAGATCAGGCTCGCTTTCACCGTGGGCTGACGGCCCAGGCTGGACGTGCCCTCGGGGCACGACACGGAGCGGCGCGTTCACCAGTTACCAGCGGTCGGCCACCTGGGGGGCGATGAGGTCGTCGTAGACCTCGGTGACCGCCTCTAGCGCTTCGCTCGTCAGGGCCGGCTGGTCGGCCGCGGCCGCGTTGGCCCGGGCCTGGTCGGGGGTGCGGGCGCCGGGGATCACCACGCTCACGCCGGGCTGGTCGATGATCCAGCGGAGGGCGAATTGGGCCATGGTGGATCCGGTGGGCACCAGCGGCGCCAGGCGTTGAACGGCTTCCAGGCCGGTGGCGAAGTCGACTCCGGAGAACGTCTCGCCGACGTCGAATGCCTGGCCCTGGCGGTTGAACGTGCGGTGGTCGTTCGCGTCGAAGGTCGTGTTCCCGTCGTAGCGTCCGGAGAGCAGGCCGCTGGCCAACGGGACGCGGGCGATGATGCCCACGCCCGCCTCGCGTGCGGCCGGCAGGACCTCCTGCAGCGGGCCGAGGCGGAACATGTTCAGGATGATCTGGACGGTGGCGACCCCGGGGCGCGCGATGGCCGTCAGGGCCTCGGCCCGGGTCTCCACACTGACCCCGTACGCCGCGATGCGGCCCTCCTCGACCAGTGTGTCGAGGGCGTCGAAGACGGCGTCGGTGGAGTAGACGGGCGTGGGCGGGCAGTGCAGCTGGACGAGGTCCAGCCGGTCCACGCCGAGGTTCGTTCTGGAGCGGTCGGTCCAGTCGCGGAAGGCGTCCAGCGTGTAGTGTTCCGGACGCTGCGGCACTCTGCGTCCCATCTTGGTGGCGACGGTGATGCCCGTGCCCCCCGCCTTGAGGAACCTGCCGATGAGCTGCTCGCTGCGTCCGTCGCCGTAGACGTCGGCCGTGTCGATGAACGTCACGCCCGCGTCGACCGCGGCGGACAGGACCCGCAGGGCCTGGTCCTCCTCGACCTCGCCCCAGTCGGCTCCGAGCTGCCAGGCGCCGAGCCCCACGACCCCGACTCGCCGGCCGGTCCGCCCGAGCACGCGCATCTCCATCTCGATTCCCTTCGCTTCGCCATCGTGCACGCCCAGTTCAGCAGGCCCCGGATTGTGCTGTCCAACGGTGCGGCTCCACGAGCCGGCCTTCCCGGGGTCGACGGGCCCGTGGTGCCGGCCGCTGCTCAGCCTGAGCCGCCGCTTTCGGAGACCCTGCCGTCCCTTGCCGGCCTCGGGGCCGGACGCTGCCCGGAGCGCGTCCCCAGCGGACGCCGGTCAGGGCGTGAGCGTCGCCGAGAGCCGGTGAAGGAGGGCCGCCAGTTGCTCTTGTTCTTGTGCGGTGAGGCCGGAGAGCAGGCGGCGTTGGTTGTCCAGGTGGGCGGCCATCAACTCGTCGGTCAGGGCGATGCCTTCGGCGGTGAGGGTGATGAGGCGGCCGCGCGAGTCGTTCTCGGCGACGGTCCTGGCGACCAGGCCGCGGGCTTCGAGCCGGTCGACGCGCTTGGTGATCGCGCCCGTGGTGACCAGGACGGTCCGGCTCAGCTCTCCCGCGGACAGGGTGTAGGGCGCGCCGGAGCGGCGCAGTGCCGCGAGGACGTCGAAGTCGCCGTTGCCCAGGTCCGCGGCGGCGAAGATCGGGCGGAGGCGCTGGTCGACCTCGTCGGTGAGGCGGAAGAGCCGCCCGATGACCTGCATCGGCCGCGTGTCCAGGTCCGGGCGCTCGCGGTTCCACTGGGCGACGATCGCGTCGGTGGCGTCAGGGGCTTCGGTGGCGTCGGGGTGCATGGCGTTGATTGTATCTTCCGTGGAAGTTATATTAGCTTCCATGGAAGATAATCTTGCTTCGCCGCCGGCCGTGCGGGTCGTGTGCTACTTCGACGCCAGTTGCCCGTTCGCCTGGATCACCTCCCGGTGGCTGCTCGAAGTCGAGCGGCTGCGGCCGATCGACCTGAGCTTCCGGATCATGAGCCTGTCGGTGCTCAACGAGCACCGCGAGATCGAGCCCTGGTACCGCGAGTTCAACGACCGGGCCTGGGGCCCGGCCCGCGTGGTCACCGCCGCGGAGATCGGCCACGGCACCGCCGTCCTGCGCGACCTGTACACCGCGCTCGGAACGCGCATCCACGCGCGGGGCAACAAGGACTACGACGCGGTCATCGCCGAGGCCCTCGACGAGCTGGGGTTGCCCGCGTCGCTGGCCGAGGCCGCCTCCAGCGACGAGTTCGACACGGCTCTGCGCGCCAGGCACCAGGCCGCGCAGGACGCCATGGGCGAGGAGGGCGGCACGCCCCTCATCACCCTGGACGGGTCGACGTTCTTCGGGCCCGTGCTGAGCGCCATCCCGAGAGGTGAGCAGGCCGTCCGGCTGTTCGAGGGCGTCCGGACCCTCGCCGGGACGGAGTCGTTCGCCGAGATGAAGCGGGCCCGGGGTGCGCTCGACTTCAGCTGATCCGAACGCGTCCGCGCGCCGCCGCCTCTACGCCGCCGCACTCGTCGGGTCGATCGGCGACGGCATCTACGTCCCGCTGACGATGCTGTTCGTCCATGCGCTGACCGGGTTGTCGCTGACGGCGATCGGCGCCGGCCTCAGCCTCGCCGGGCTGTGCGCGCTGGCGTTCATGCCGGTCGCCGGGGTCCTCATCGACCGCATGGGGGCCAAGCGCGTGGTCATGTGCGCGCTGGTGCTGCGCGCGGCCGGGTTCGCGGCCTATCCGTTCGCCGACACCTACCCGTCCTTCCTGGCGGTCGCCGTGGTGGTCGCGGTGGGGATGTGGGCCTCCACGCCGAGCCGGCACGCGTTCATCGGCGAGATCGCCCGGGGCGCCGAACGCGACCGGCTGCTGGCCTGGGACCGCAGCCTCCGCAACGGCGGCATGGGGCTGGGCAGCATCGCGGCCGCCGCCGTGCTGGCGGTCGACGGCAACACCGGCTTCATCACGGCCGCGATGGTGCTGGCCTCGCTGTTCGTCCTGGCCACCGGGCTGGTCGCCCGGATCCCGGCCGTCCGCGAGGGCGTCCACGAGGCCGTCCGGCAGCGCAAGGAGCAGCGGGGATACCGGCAGGTCCTCACCGATCGGCCGTACCTGCTCATCGCCGCCGCCAACTTCCTGATCGCCTTCGGCTACACCACACAGGCCATGGCCCTGCCGGTCTTCCTCACCCGCGACATCGGCCTGCCCGACGCCCTCGCCGGAGGGGTGTTCGCGCTCAACACCGCGCTGGTCGCCGCGCTCGGCGTACCGGTCGCGCGCCTCACCATGCGAGGCAGGCGTCCCCGCACGGCGGCACTCGGCGCGGCCATCTTCGCGGTGTCCTTCGCCGCCTTCGCGGTCATCCCCCAGTTCGCCGGCGGGACGTCCGCCATCGTCGCGGTCCTGGCGGTCGCGGTGCTCTACACCGGCGGGGAGCTGATCCACTCCGTGCCCGCGCAGGGCCTGTCGGTCCAGGCAGCCCCCGACCACCTGCGCGGACGGTACCTGTCGGTCTACCAGCTGTCCTGGTCGCTCTGCCGCACGATCGCGCCGCTGCTGCTGGGGTTCCTGCTGGAGGCGGGGCCATGGCAGCTGTGGACGGTCCTGGCGCTGATGGTCCTGGCCGGCGCGGTCATCCTGCTGTGCACCGAGCGCGCTCTGCCGCCGCACGCGATCGGCATCCGTCCGGCGAGCCCGGAGAGTGACGTCGGGCTCATCGGCGCCCCACGCCTTGCATGGGACACGACGTCCCACTAAATTCCGGGTCAGTGGGCCGGGCCGGTGCGGCGCCGGCCGCCCCGCGGGCGAGACGGGATCCGCCACGACGAGGAGGGCTCGATGACGCTGTCCACTTCCGCCGGAGCCGATGCGTTCGACCAGGAGTACCTCGACCTGCTGCGGACGCTGTCCGAGGGCTCGGTGCGCCGGCGCTTCGACCCGTTCCTCGACATCGACTGGGACGCGCCGGAGTTCGCGCTCGACCCCGACGACCCCCGCTGGGTGCTGTCACCGGACATCGACCCGCTCGGCGCCACGCAGTGGTACAAGGACCTGCCGCTGCACCGGCGGATCGAGATCGGGAGGTGGCGGATGGCCAACTCGATCAAGGTCGGCGCCGCGTTCGAGAGCATCCTGATCCGCGGAATGATGCAGTACATCATGAAGCTGCCCAACGGGTCGGCCGAGTTCCGCTACTGCCTCCACGAGATGACCGAGGAGTGCAACCACATCCAGATGTTCCAGGAGCTCGTCAACCGGATCGGCGCCGACGTGCCCGGGATGCGGACGTGGTTCCGGAGGATGTCGCCGCTGATCGGCCTGGCGGGCGGCTACGCGCACGTGATCCTGTTCATCGGGATCCTCGCGGGCGAGGAGCCCATCGACCACTACCAGAAGGCCGTCATCCGTTCGGGTGAGAGCATGCCGCCAGCGGTGCTGCGCACGATGGAGATCCACATCGCCGAGGAGGCGCGGCACATCTCGTTCGCGGGCGACTTCCTCCGCGTGCACGTGCCGCGGATGAACCGGGTGGACCGGGCGGCGTGCGCGCTGGCGTTCCCGCTCGCGATGCGCTGGCTGGCCGGGGAGATCATGACGCCGCCGCGCTCGTTCGCGAAGGAGTTCGGCATCCCGCGGAAGGTCTTCAAGGAGGCGTTCTGGGGCAGCCCGCACTCCCGCGCGATCCTCGCCGGCTACTTCGGCGACATGCGCAGGCTCGCCACCGACCTCGGGCTGATGACGCCGGCCGCCAAGCGCCTGTGGAAGGCGCTGCACATCGACGGGCGGCCGTCGCGGTACCGGGGCGAGCCGCACCGCGAAGCGCACGGGCTCGCCTGATGCCGCACGTCGTCACGCAGTCGTGCTGCGGCGACGCGTCCTGCGTCTACACGTGCCCGGTCAACTGCATCCACCCGACGCCGGACGAACCGGACTTCGCGACCGCGGAGATGCTCTACATCGACCCGGCCGCCTGCGTCGACTGCGGCGCGTGCGTCGCGGCGTGCCCGGTGGAGGCGATCAAACCGCACACGAAGCTGACCGAGGACGAGCACGACTTCCTGTCGATCAACTCCGCGTTCTACGACGTCCCGCGCGACCGGCCGCTGCTCGCGCCGGTGGTGCCGCCGCTGCAGGTCCGCGAACGGCCGCGGCCGCTGCGGGTCGCCGTCGTCGGCTCCGGACCGGCCGCGATGTACGCGGCCGACGAGGTCCTCACCGTCCCGGGCGCCCGGGTCACCATGGTCGAGCGGCTGCCGATGCCGTACGGGCTGGCGCGGACGGGCGTGGCGCCCGACCACCGCCGGACGCGGAGCGTCGCCGGGCAGTTCGACCGCATCCGCGAGCAGGACGGCCTGAACCTGCTCCTCAACGTCGAGGTCGGCAAGGACATCGCGCACGACGACCTCCTCGCCCACCACCACGCGGTCGTCTACGCGGTGGGGGCCTCGACGGACCGTCCGCTCGACATTCCGGGCGCCGGGCTGCCCGGGACGGCGTCCGCCACCGAGTTCGTCGCCTGGTACAACGGCCACCCCGACTTCGCCGACCGGACGTTCGACCTGTCGCACCCGCGCGCCGTGGTGATCGGCAACGGCAACGTCGCGCTCGACGTCGCCCGCATCCTCACCGTGGACCCGGCGTCCCTCGCCGGCACCGACATCGCGCCCGCCGCGCTGGACGCACTGCACCGCAGCGCCGTCGAGGAGGTCGTGGTCGCCGGGCGGCGCGGGCCCGCGCAGTCGGCCTTCACCCTTCCCGAGCTGGTCGGCCTCCGCTCGACGCCCGGTGTCAGCGTCACCGTGCCGCCGGACGACCTCGACTCCGCCGACGCCTCCAGCCCCAAGCTCGACGTGCTGTGCGGTCTCGTCCCCGACCCGGCCGCGCCGCGCCGGATCAGGCTGCGGTACCTGCTGTCGCCGCTGCGGATCATCGGGCGGGAGCACGCCGAGGGCGTCGAGTTCGGACGCAACGCGCTCACCGCGGACGGCGCCGGCGTCGAGCCGACCGGCCGGACGGAGACCGTGGACGCCGGGCTGGTGCTGTCCGCGATCGGCTACCGGGGCGTGCCCGTCCCGGACCTGCCGTTCGACGCCGCGACCGGCACCGTGCCGAACGAGCGCGGCCGCGTCGTCGACCCGGGGACCGGCCGTCCCGTGCCGGGCACGTTCGTCGCGGGCTGGATCAAGCGCGGCCCCACCGGCTTCATCGGCACCAACAAGTCGTGCGCGCTGGAGACCGTCCGGGCTCTGATCGACGACTACAACGCGGGCGTCCTCAACGACCCGCAGACCGGCCACGGCGAACTGGCGGCACTTCTGGAGCGGCGCCCAGCGCTCACACCGTGACGCCGTCGACCACTTCCGCGCCGGACATCCGCTCGATGACCGTCCGGAGTTCGGTGGTGGGGTCGATGACGAGACCGAGCGACCGCGCGGCGCCGTCCAGCATGAACCACGTGTAGGCGGTGAGCTCGGCCACGACCTCCGCACGGGTCCTGCCCTGGGCCGGGTCGCGCACCCACTGAGTGAGCATGCCCTCCACCATCGTCACGATGGCCAGCGGGAGCGACTCCAGGCCGCTGTCGTCGAGGTCGAACGAGGCTAGGAGCACGGTGATGATCTCGCGCGCCCGGCCGGCGATCCGTCCCCGCAGGATGGCGACCGCGTCGGCGCCCGAGTCGTCGTCCCGGGTCGGCCCCTGCCCCATGAAGTCGTGCAGGCGGGGGTGCTCCGACATCCACCCGGCGGCCGTGTCGATGGACCTGCCGAGGATCTCCTCGACCGAACCGTGCGAGATGTCGAGCTTCGCCGCCATCGTCCCGGCGAAGTCGTCGACGAGGTAGGACCTGATCCGGCGGTCCAGGTCGTCTCGGTCGCCGAACCGGCGGTACACCACCGACTTGGCGAGCCCGGCCCGCTTCGCGATCTGCTGCACCGAGATGTGCGTACCGGACGGGGTCTCCTCAAGGAGCTCGACGGCGGCACGCAGGATCATCATCTCCCGCGCGGAGTTGTGCTCCTCCCACCGCGCCCGATACCCGCTCTCCGCCCCCGCCATCCCTCGACTCTACCGACCCCGCCCGGCCGCCGGATCCGGCCGGGCGGCGCCTCGGCGTCCCCTCAGGTGGAGGCGTCGAACAGGACGGTGAGCACGTCGGAGACGGTCTCGAACTCCTCGATGGAGATCGGGATCTCGCGCTCGCGGAACTCGTACACCGCGCCGTGCACCCCGCCCGCGACGGGCGAGAAGTTGATCGACGGGATGATCCGCCCGTTGCCCGCGCCGTCGAAATGCTGCGCGCCGCCCGGGCTGGTGTCGGCGTACGCGATCGCCGCCCGCTGGATCCAGGTGGCCAGCGTCGCGCCGTTCACGCCGAGCACGCTGTTCTTGATCAGGTTGCGTTCCGCGGTCGTGGTCGGCTTGTCGTTGGCGGCCTTGGCGTTGGCGCTCAGCAGCGCGGCGACCGTGGCACCCTGGCCCGCGGCGGTCAGCTCCTGGACGGTGGGCTTGACGTCCAGCGCGGCGGGGTCGCAGTGGTTCCACTCGAGCTGCGCGATCGCCGGCGCGGCGGCGTGGATCTGGGCCTGCAGCGCGTTGAGCGCCGCGGGCGGGACGGCGCTCTGGCAGGCCGCGTCGACATAGCAGCGGCGCAGCGACTTGGGGTAGAAGCGCTGCACGTTCTTGTCGTCGCTCTGCCCGAGGTCGGCGGCGAACCGGCGGATGGTGCAGGCCATCGCGTCATTGAGCACCATCAGCATGACCAGGCCGACCTGCTGCGCGTTGAGGTTCGCGCCGCCCGCCGCGATCGGCGCCGCCAGCGCCACCAGCCCGGTCAGCAGATTTCCCGCGGTGGCGTAGCTCGTCTGCGCGAACGGCTGGTTGTACTTGGCCCACTGCCTCCAGTCGAGCGCGTCGGCGACGACCGCGGCGTCCTCGCCGGGACTCACCTTGATGCCGGTGAGGTACTTGGACGCGTTCACCCGGTTGATCCTGGTGATCGTCTCCAGTCTCGTGTACTGCACGGTGAGCTGCGCCGCGCCGGTGTTGGTGGCGTGCGGAATGTACTGGAAGACACCCTCCGGTCCGGGCGCGCGCAGGTTCCCGCCCACCGCGTCGGGGGCGATGAGGATCGCGTCTCCGAGGTGGGCGGACTGCAATGCCGCAATGGTGCCCTTGAGCTGCTCGCGCAGCGACAGGACCGTGGCGACGTCCTGCTTCATGTTGGCCATCATCGTGGCCGTGTCGGCCGCGCCCGCATGCCCCATGACGACCCACTCGGCAGTCTCGACGTCATTGGTGAGCTTGACCCGGCCCGTCCTCAGCACCTCGTGATCGGTGTCGCGCTGGGCGCCGACCAGTCCCGCCAGCGCCGCCGGGGCGACATGGTGGAAGTGGAGCTGACCGGCTCCGACGTTGATCGAGCGAATGGGCGCGATCGGTGCCAGGGCACTGGTGACTCCGGGATATGACCGGAGTTCGGTCATCGAGTTTTCGGTCCATTCGATTCCCCCGTACACGGGCATGGTCGCGCCGCCCCCTTCGTGCGTGATGTCCCGGAATTCCTCCGGGCCCCGCGAGAACGGTATGCTCCGTCACCGCCATTGACCACAGAGTCACCCTGGGCACCGACCTCGGGCGAACCTGGTCATCCGGCACCTCTTGCCACGGCGGAGAGCCCAACATAAAGTGCGCCCTCGCACCGGCCACGTGTTGACAACCATCGCGTTTCGTCCCACGCCCCGGGATGACGGCGGCCCGAAAGCACGAGACGGGACGTGACCTAACGAGCACTGTCCGCATTCAGCCAGAGTTCATGCCGGTTCGGTCTCCATGCCGAGTGCCTCGCGGATCGTGCGACGCGCTCCGTGGAGCGTGGCAGGCAGTTCGGCCTCCTCCCGCTCCGCGAGGCTCTTCAGCGGGAACTCGTAGATTTCCTGAGCCGCGGTCGGCCACAGGTCCTGGAGGTAGGAGTGCGCATGGGCGCAGACCAGGTACCGGACCGGGTGGTACGGGCCGTAGTAGTGCTGTGCCGTGTGGGCGACGTCGATCAGCATCATGGTCGCCATGGCGGCCTCACCGACCGCGGCCCGCATGGCGGCGAAGTCGACCTGGACGTGCAGCGTGAGCGGATGGACGGGACCCAGCACGGAGCGGCATATGGCGAGAAGGTCGCGCAGCAGTTCTACGGCGCGCTCCATCTCTCCCCCTCCCGCGATACTCCTGATCTCGTTCATGTATGACGCGAGTTGCTCGCGCTCCTCGTCGGAGTGTGGCACCGGAAGCGGCAGCCGCTCCGTCTCGGGAACAGGTGCGGCGTGCTCCCTCCATGTCATGTCCTGCTTGAACGAGTCCCCACCCTTCCGGAAACCCGCTGCCTTCAGGACGGTGTCCAGGCGCTCCGGGAGTTCAGGCGGCGGTTCCGCGTCCTCGGCCCACCAGGACGACAGATACTCGGCGAACGCGGTGAACTCCCGATCCAGGTCGTGCTGTTCGGGGTCGTGCGGCAGGTCGGGGCCCTCGTGCGCCACCAGCGCCATGATGACGGCGGTGACGCGCAGGAGTTCCTTCCGGTAGTGCGGCACGATGTCCGGGAACGCCTCAAGGGTCGCCGCAGGGGCCTTCGCCATGACGCGCAGCATCCGCAGGCACAGCCGAATCCGGCACAGCATGACGCCGTAGTCGTAGTAACGGGCCCTGCGGGGGGCGATCGCCGCACGCGCCACGTTCAGCAGGCGCTCCACCTCCCGACTCGCGCGCAGCCGGGCGGCCAGCCATTCCTCGTCGAGCCTCGCTGGAAAGTCGTCCATGCCGGGGAGTGCGCTCAGGTACTCCTCGAACCGGTCCAGGAGGGCGGAGTCCACGCCGATTTCACGCAGCTTGTCGGCCGACCAGCCGGCCATGTCCCGCAGTCGGGCGACCTCGACATCGGGGAGGCCCCGGGTGAGGATCACGTACCATTCGGTGTAGACGCAGTAGACGTCCTCCAGGTCGTGACCGGCCTGCAACTCCCAGGGCGGATCCGCAGCCGGTCGGTGCGGAGGCGGCTCGAAGTCGCGTCCTCCGGGGCCCGTCATGGCGCGACGTCGATTCGGTACGCCGGTGCGACGCCGAAGAGCTGGAAACCGGCCCAGTGATAGGGGTGCGCGGTGGCCGGATCCTCGGCCATTGCCTGCTGCGCCTCCCGCAGCGCCGCGGCCGGTGAGAGCGGACGGCTGAGCGCGGAATAGAAGTGCTGCATGAGCATCCTCGTCGATGCGTCGGACACGGCCCACAACGGCGCGAGGACGCCGCGGGCCCCGGCCGCGAGGAAGGCGCCGGGAAAGCCGACGTATTCGGATCCGAACAGCGTCGTCCCCGTCCCGGCATGGCAGGCGGCGAGGACGACCAGCCGCGCGTTCAGCTCGTATCGTGCGAGCTCGTTGTACCAGAGCACCTCGGGATCGCCGGCCGGACCGGCCACGTGCAGGGCAGAGAAGTCGGGGAACTCGCGGAAGAACACGCCGTGGCACGCGATGTGGGCCACATCGGCGTCGGCGAGGTTCGCCGTCACCAGGTGGTAGTGGAGCCGCTCACCGAGCACGGTGAAGGAATCGGGGAAGGTCGACGCGGCGTGGGCTATTTCCGCTCGGGCGTGCGGAAGGCTCCCATCGGGATCCCCGAATCCGACGAAGCGCTCCACGAGCCGCACGATCCGGGGGCGGTTCAGCATTTGCGCGAGCAGCGTGAGACTGGGAACGTAGCTCACCTCCCGCGTCCGGGACAGCATCGTCGGCGCGAGCGCTCCGAGCGGGATGCGCCACAGCGGGCCGTACGGCACGACGAAAAGGCGGCAGCCTTCGGGCGTGTGGTCCACGAGGGGCTGGACGATGTCCGCCACCAGCCCTGCAACGGCATCACGGGTGTCCGGCGAGTCGTTCCCCGGGTCGGACAGGTGCGCCAGCGCCTTCTCGACCACCGAGTCCAGATCCGCTGTCGGGAACCGGCCGATCGCCCGGCACCCGGCGCGGTCGAGGAGGAAGATGGATCCGGTCGCGCTGTAGACCGCGACCCGTTGATCCTCGGTGAGCAGTGCCCGGACGGAGCGCGCCGGCATCGGCGGCGCGGCCGTGGTGAAGCCGGGAGTCGCGGCGAGGAGTCTGCGCTCCTGCCGTTCCAGCGCGGCCCGCTGGTCGCCGAACATCCGCATGAGCATGCTGCGGTCACGCTCCGTGGGTGCGGTGGCGTAGCGTCCGAAGAAAGCCGGCAGTCCTTTCGGGCGGGAGTCCTCCCACACTTCCGGGCGCCATTGCTTCCAAAGTTGGTGCATTTCCGTCTGGGCGAGCAGCGCACGATTGCCGCCGAGTTCGTGGAGGTCGACCGCATCCTCCGGGCTCCGCAGAGTCTCGGCGCACCGTACCGCCGCCCAGTACGTCAACTGGTAGGTGTCGGAAAGTTCGCGCTGCAGGCTCTGCGATCTCGCGTAACTCCGCAGTTGCTCGACCTCCAGGACGAGCGCTTCCAGCCGCTCCGCCGCCTTTTCGGTCGGCCCGTCCACCGTCACCTCGTGCGCGATGACGGCCGACTGGAAGGCGACCGAATCGTCCGCGTCCGGCGGCACGGCGCGGTTCTCCATGAAGGCCAGCTTCGCTGCGCACATCCCACCATAGAAGTCGGCCTGGTCGCCGAGGAGATGGGCCGAATCGACGCACTGCCGCAGCCCCGATATCTGCTCGTCGAGCGTCGGGGCGTTCATAGCCGTCGAATATGTCCGCCACCATTCGGCATAGTCGGCGTCCAGCCGCTCCAGGCGGTCGAGCGCATTGGCGAGGTTCGTCCGGTCGGCGATATCGGTGAGCACGGTGATCGCGGCCACCACGGCCTGGCGTTCGCCGATCCGGTCGGCGGCCCGGCGGTAGGCGTCCGCCGCGCGGCGCGCGTGTTCCAGTTTCCGCTGATGGCTGCCGCGCGTGGCCTGGGCCGTCTTCACCACCAGGGTGAACAGGCCGATCTCCGCACTGCCCTCGACCGCCGCGTCGCCGGTGGCCCGGGCCAGCCGGATCGCCGTCAGGAAGGCGGCCCTGGCCTCCTCGACCTGCCCCCGGTCCCGCAGCGTCCGCGCCCAGTCGTCGTACTCGGCCGCGGTCTCCGGCCGGACGTCGTCGGGCTGCGCGGTGACGGGCTCCACCGGAATCGCGGAGACATCGACCTTCCCCTCCCGGACCAGTTTGATCATGTCCAGGTGCGCTTCGAAGAACCGGATATGCGTGGGGTCCGGCCGAGGGTCCATGCGTATGACCGCCAGCGCGTGGTCGAGCAGCCGTTCGGCCTCGTGGCCCCGCAGTTCCGCCCTTTCCGTGATCATCGAGAACTTCGCGCGCGGGCCGCGTCTGACGACCAGCGCTATCACCGCATCGCGCACCTGCTCCCCGATGCCCTCCCCCAGTCGCCGCTGCATGAGCCAGGCGGTATTGACGGTGTCGGTGGCGAACTTCGCGGCCCAGGCCAGATGCGCCGCTTCGTCATCATCGCCGGCGTCCGGCATGACTTGCCTCCCCCGGGCAGAGTTCGTCGGTGTTACCGTTGTGGCCGTGCGGGCGCAGACAATAGGGCAGGTGCACGCTCTCCTTATTGGTATCGACCGATATTCCGTTGTCAGGCCGCTCGGCGGGTGCGTCAACGATATCGAGCACGTTACCGCCTTTCTCCGGGAAAGGCTCGGGGGCCGACTCGATGAGCGGCGCCTGCTCAATGAGGATGCGACAAGGGACGCGATCGCCGAGGCCGTTCGCTCCCATCTGGGTGCGGCCGGGCCGGGAGACACGGCATTGCTCTGGTTCAGCGGCCACGGGTCGCAGCAGCCGGTGGCGCCCGAATACTGGCATCTCGAGCCCACCGGGATGAGCCAATCGCTGGTGTGCCACGACAGTCGGCGGCACGGCGTTCCGGACCTGACCGACAAGGAGCTCTCCGCCCTGCTCGACCGCATCGCCGGACGCGGCGCGCACGTCGCCGTCGTACTGGACTGCTGCCATTCGGGCGGCGGCACTCGGGAACCGGGCGAGGGCGTGCGCGCAATCCCGGCGGCCGCGACGGCTCCGGACTCCTCCGCCTACCTGCCGGAACTGCGCGGCGCGGCAGAGCGGGCCCTGACGGCGTCCACGCGGACCGAGCACGTGGCCTTGTCCGCGTGCCAGTCCCATGAGACGGCCGTCGAGCTCATAACGGGCGGCGAACGCCGCGGGATCTTCACCATGTCGCTGCTGGAGGCCATGCGCTGCCTCGGAGAGGGCGCCACCTATCGCGACCTGCTCCTGAACGCCCGCAGCCGAGTCGAGGGCTTCCGCGCGTCCCAGACGCCGGTGCTGTATCCGGCGCACCGCGACGGCCCGGCCGACCGGCGGTTCCTCGGCGGCGTCCTGTCCCCTCCCGCGGCGATGACGGCCCGCTGGTCCGCCGGCACCTGGCTGGTGGACGCCGGACAATGCCACGGCATACCGGCGACCTCCCCGGACGCCCCCGTGGAGATGACGGTCACCGGCCACGCCGACCGGACGTTCCGCGCCACCGGCGTGGGCCCGGGACTGACGACCGTCGTCCCCCTGGACTGGGCGCCCGACCCTGCCGTGCGGTATCCGGTCTTCCTGAGCCGCGCTCCGCTGCCGGTCGCCCACGTCGCCGTCGAGGGGGACCCGGAGGCATGCGATCGGGCGAGGCACGCGATCGACACGTCCCCCTACCTGCGGGTCGCGGGGCCGGAGGACGCGGCACCGGGTCTCCGCTTCGTCCTGACCGCCGCGCACGGCGACGGCCGGGACGCCTTCCGCGTCTCCCGTGCGGACGGATCACCGCTGATCGCCGAGACCACCGCCGGCGCCGCGGTCGCGAAGATGGCGCACATCGCCCGCTGGACGCAGATCATGGAACTGGGCAATCCGTGGTCGTCCCTCACCGGCGCCGTGCAGTTGGAGATCGTCGCGGCGCGCCCCGGCTCCACCGTGGCACCACGGGACGAACCGGCCATCGTGCCGGGCGATGACGGCGCGATCACGCTGACCTACGTCCGCACCGGCGACGGGTGGCGAGCGCCCGAGGTGTTCGTCCGCCTCCGCAACACCACCGGCCGGAGGCTGTGGTGCGTCCTCCTCAACCTCACCGACCGGTACCGGTCGCACGCCGCTCTCTTCCCCGGCGGGTTCCTGGCCCCCCATGCGGTCGCGGCCGCGGCCGAAGGCGCCCGCATCCCGGTCGTCCTGCCCGCGGGCCGGCCGGTCGAACCGGGCGCCATGAGCGTCGACTGGTGCAAGCTCATGGTCGCCGACAGGGAAGTGAGCCCGACGGCCCTGGAGTTGCCGCCACTGACCGACCTCGGCACCCGCGGCCCCGTGACCGCCGCGGAGAGCCTCGGCTGGGGTCCGGCAAGGGACTTGGCCGCACCGAACAGCCCAGGCGATTGGGCCACGACACTGCTCCCCGTGGTGACCCGCGTCCCCGTCTCCTGACCGGATCCGCCGCCGGCCCGTCCACAAGAGTCAGAGGAGCCCGCGGCGGGTGGCGTGGACGCCGGCCTGGAATCGGGTGCGGGCGTTCAGGGTGCGCATTAGGCGGGCGACGTGGCGGCTTACCGTGCGGGCGCCCATTCCGGTGTGGCGGGCAATGGCCTCGTCTTTGAGGCCGGCGGCGAGCAGGGCGAGCAGATGGCGGTCGGCCTCGGAGAGCCGGGGCCGGGCTCCGGGGGCACTGGTCTCGTCGTCGAAGTGCAGTGGTGCGGCCTGTTCCCAGCAGGCGTTGAATACGCCGATGAGAATGTCGAGGAGCGTCGACGGGCGAATCAGGGCGGTTATTCCGGGGTCGTCGCCGCGCAGCGGCATCAATGCCATTTCGTCGTCGACGATCACGAGTTTCGCCGGCGGGTTCTCCAGGACGCGGGAGCGTTCGCCGAGACTGGAGTCGTAGCGGGCCATTTCCAGGTGCTCGGGGATGGCGAGGGCCTCCGGGGCGTATATCGCGCGGTACTCCACGCCGTTGGCGAGTTGTTCGCGTTCGATCTCGTTGGGCTGGACGGGGTCGACGGCGTAGGGCGGCTTGTCGATCGCCTTCACCTGCCGGACCGCGGCGCGCTGCACCTGCTCGTAGCGCTGGACGACCGCGTCCAGCCCGTCGATGATCTCCACCAGCTTCTCGGGGTGGGCGCGCTGCTCGGCGGTCAGCAGGTCGCCGGAAAGGCGCTTGGCCTCGATGCGGGCCCGGATGAACTCGGCCTCCCGCTTGCGTATCAGCGTCTCGACGACGGCGTCCGGCGGATAGGGGACGTACGCCGGGTCGGCGGCGGAGTCGACGCCGACCATGCCGAGGGCCGCGAGTTCCATGAGCAGTCCCGCGAGCCGTGTCCGGGGCAGTGCGGACAGTTGCGCGAGGTCGTCCAGCGTGCTGCCCGGGTGGTGCAGGAGCGTGGTGTAAAGGTCCTGCTGCGAGGTGGTGACGCCGAGAGCCGCGAATGGATTCTCACCGGTTGCGGTCGCGGGGAACATGCCCGCGATTATCTAGCAAACGGAGTGCGGCGGCCAACCCTCCCAAGGAAACCAGTTCCGCGGCAGGCACGGGAGTGGCGAATTTCGACAGCGGCGCCAACTCGCCATAACGCGGCCTGGGAAAGGCTTTCTCGCCGCACGCAAAGGCATCTACCTTTGCCGCACCCCCACCCCGAGGAGAGACCATGTCTCACAGACGCGTTCTGCGCGTCGCCGTCCTTTCCGTCGGCGCGCTCGGACTCACCGGAACGCAGGGCGTCGCGACGGCCCAGGCCGCTCCCCCGCAGCCGGCGCCGTACTCGGCGGCGACCGCCGCGGACGTCCCGCAGGCGATGCTGACGGCGATGCGGCGCGACCTCGGCCTCACCGCCGCGCAGGCGAAGCAGGCGCTGGTCAACCAGTTCGACGCCGGTGTCACCGCCGGGAAGCTACGGGTGAAGCTCGGCGCGAGCTTCGCCGGCAGCTGGATCAGCGGCAGGACCGGCGAGACGCTGCACGTCGCCACCACCGACGCGCGTGAGGCCGGGCAGATCACCGGCCAGGGCGCCCGCGCGGAGGTCGTCGGCCACAGCCTCGCCGAGCTCACCGCGGCCAAGGCCAAACTCGACCGCGTCGCCAAGCGGCACGCGCCGGCCCACTCCCCCGTCTGGTATCTGGACGTCCAGAACAACCGGGTCGTCGTGCTGAGTTCCGTCCCCGCCGAGGCGCGCGCCTTCGCCAAGGCCGCCGGGCTGAGTGCCGGCACGGTCACCGTCAAGCGCTCCGACATCAAGCCCCGCACCTACGCCAACCTGCGCGGCGGCGACGCGTACTACATCAACGGCTCCACCCGCTGCTCGATCGGCTTCCCGGTCACGCGGAGCGGGCAGGGCGGCTTCGTCAGCGCCGGGCACTGCGGCCGCGCGGGCTCCACCACGACCGGCGCCAACCAGACCCAGCAGGGCACGTTCCAGGGGTCCACGTTCCCGGGCAGCGACTACTCCTACGTGGCGACGAACAGCAACTGGACGCCGACCGCGCTGGTGAACGGCTACGGGACGGTCGCCGACCGGGCCGTGACCGGCTCCACCGTGGCGCAGCCCGGTTCGCAGGTGTGCCGCTCCGGCTCCACCACCGGCTGGCACTGCGGGACGATCCAGCAGCTCAACACCAGCGTCACCTACCAGGAGGGCACCGTCTACGAGGTGACCCAGACGAACGTGTGCGCCGAGCCGGGCGACTCGGGCGGCTCGTTCATCAGCGGCACCCAGGCACAGGGCATGACGTCCGGCGGGTCCGGCAACTGCTCCAGCGGCGGGACGACGTTCTTCCAGCCCGTCAACGAGGCGCTCCAGGTGTACGGCCTGACCCTGTACACCGGTGACTCCACCCCGCCGGACGACCCGGGCGACCCCGGCGACCCGAGCGGCACCTGGGCGGTCGGCACGGTCTACCAGGTCGGCGACGTCGTCACCTACAACGGCGCCGGCTACCGCTGCATCCAGGCCCACCAGGCGCAGCCCGGCTGGACCCCGGCCGCCGTCCCGGCGCTCTGGCAGCGGATCTGACCCGGAGCCGTCCGGTTCCGGCGAGCCAGACGGCTCCCTCGAACGCAGCGCGCGAATGCGTTGACCTGCGGCGTGTTGTTGTTATGAGTGCGTCGAAAACAACAACACGCCGCAGGTCAACGGTGTGTGGGGGCTAGGTCGAGGCCGGGGTGTGGGGTCGGCGGCGGGCGCCTATGAGGCGCTGGAGGGCTATGAAGCCGAAGAGGAGGACGCCGATGGCTATGCGCGTCCACCAGGAGCTGAGGGTGCCCTCGAAGCTGAGGATGGTCTTGATGACGCCGAGCACGAGCACGCCGAGGACGCTGCCGATGAGGTAGCCGGAGCCGCCGGTGAGGACGGTTCCGCCGATGACGACGGCGGCGATCGCGTCAAGTTCCATGCCGATGGCGTGCGTCGGGTCGCCCGAGAGGGTGTAGAGGGCGAACAGGACGCCGCCGAGCGCGGAGCAGAAGCCGCTGATCGCGTAGACCTGGATCTTGGTGCGTCCGACCGGCAGTCCCATGAGCAGCGCCGACTGCTCGTTGCCGCCGACCGCGTAGACGTTGCGTCCCGTCCGCGTCCACTGCAGGACGAGGGCGCCGACGACGAACACCACCAGCGCCGTGACCGCGCCGTAGGACAGGTGGGTGCGGCCCGGGAAGTGGAGGGAGTTCAGCGCGAGCGCGTCGAAGAAGGAGTTGTCGATGGAGATCTGGTTCTCGCTGAGCGTGAGGCACAGGCCGCGGGCCAGGAACATCCCGGCGAGGGTCGCGATGAACGGCTGCACCTCGAACACGTGGATCATGTAGCCCATCGCCGCGCCGAACAGCGTCCCGATGGCCAGGACCAGCACGATGACGATCGGCGCGGGCAGGTGCATCTTCATGGTGCCGATCGCGCACAGCATCCCCGACAGCGCCACGACCGAGCCGACGGACAGGTCGATCCCGCCGGTCAGGATGACGAACGTCATGCCGACCGCGACGACGATGAGGAAGCCGTTGTCGATGAACAGGTCGAGGAAGACCTGCGTGGTGCCGAAGTTCGGGTACCGGACGGCCCCGACCGCGAACGCGCCCAGGAACAGCCCGAGCGTCACCAGGACGGGAACGTGCCGGCGGCGCGGCGCGAGCGGGCGGCCGCGGGCGATCGCACTGGAAAGCACGGCGCTCACGCCGTCACCTCCTGCTTCGGTGTGGTGGGAGGCGCCGGCTCGGCGGCCCTTCTTCGGCGGCGCCGGACGACCTTGGCGCGGAAGGCGGGCGACTGGAGCAGGCAGACGATCGTGACGACGACCGCCTCGAAGACGAGCGTGGTGCGCGGCGGGATGCCCGCGGTGTAGATGGTGGTGTCGAGGGTCTGGATGATGAGGGCGCCGACGACCGTCCCGGCGAGGGAGAACCGCCCGCCGGTGAGGGCCGTCCCGCCGAGGACGACGGCGAGGATGGCGTCCAGCTCGATCCAGAGGCCGGCGTGGTTGCCGTCCGCCGACAGCGTGTTGGAGCTGATCATCAGACCGGCGATCCCGGCGCACAGCCCGCAGAACACGTAGGCCAGCACGATCAGCCCGGCGGAGCGGATGCCGACCAGCCGGGACGCCTCCGCGTTGCCGCCCACGGACTCCAGCAGCATGCCGAGCGCGGTCCGGCGGGTCAGCAGGACGGTGACCGCCAGCGCGACCGCCACCAGGATGATCGCGAACGGCAGGCCGAGCCAGTAGCCGCCGCCGATCAGCTTGTAGTCCTGGCTGTGGATGGTGATGATCTGCCCGCCGGTGATGAGCTGCGCGACGCCGCGTCCGGCCACCATCAGGATGAGCGTGGCGATGATCGGCTGGATGCCGAGCCGGGTGACGAGCAGCCCGTTCCACAACCCGAGCAGCAGCGACGCGATGACGGCCGCGCCGATCGAGACGAACAGGCCGTGCCCCTTGCTGATCAGGTAGCAGGCCAGCGCACCGGAGATGGCGACCGTCGCCCCGACCGACAGGTCGATGCCGCCCGTCGCGATCACGACCGTCATGCCGAGCGAGACGAGGATCAGCGGGGCGCCGAACAGCAGGATGTCGATGAGGCTGCCGTACAGATGGCCCTGCCGGACGTGGATCGCCAGGAAGCCGTGCGTGAAGATCACATTGCCGAGCAGCAGGACGACCAGCACGGTCACCGGCCAGAACAGCGTGCTCTTGGTGAAGGCGGCGAGGCGGGATGCTGCGCTGTTCATTCGTCGCCGTCTCCGTTCGCGATGGTCTGCAGGATGCGTTCGGGGGTCAGCGACCCGTCGTTGCGGAGTTCGGCGACGAGCCTGCGGTCGCGCAGCACCTCGACCTTGTGGGAGATGCGCAGCACCTCCTCCAGTTCGGCGGAGATGAACACCACCCCCATGCCGTCGCGCGCCAGCGACACGACGAGCTTCTGGATCTCGGTCTTGGCGCCGATGTCGATGCCGCGCGTCGGCTCGTCCAGGATGAGCAGCTTCGGCCGGGTGATGAGCCAGCGGGCCAGCAGCACCTTCTGCTGGTTGCCGCCGGAGAGGTTCTTGACCGGTGTGTCCGGGTTCGGCGGCTGGATGCGCAGCGCCTTGATGTACTCCTGGACGAGTTCGTCCCGCCGCCGCTGGCTCAGCGGGCGCAGCCAGCCGCGCGCGGCCTGCAGGGCGAGGACGATGTTCTCCTCGACGGTCAGGTCCATGATGAGGCCGTCGCCCTTGCGGTCCTCGGGGCAGAACGCGACGCCCCGGTCGATCGCGGCGCGCGGCGTCCGGATCGAGACGGGGCCCGCGTCCGCGTCGCCGCCCGTCCGGATGCGGCCGGAATCGGCGTGGTCCGCGCCGAAGATCAGCCGGGCGAGCTCGGATCGGCCCGAGCCGAGCAGGCCCGCGAACCCGACGACCTCGCCCGCGTGCAGCTCCAGGTCGACGGGGTCGATCGCACCGGTCCGCCCGACGCCTTCGAGCGCGAACAGCCGCTCGCCGTGGACGTCCTCGGCCGCCGCCTCGTCCAGTTCCTCCAGCGTCGCAAGTTCCTGCCCGGTCATCTTCGCGACCAGCTCGAACCGGGTCAGCCCGCCGATCGGGTACTCCCCGACGAGGCGGCCGTTGCGCAACACCGTCACCCGGTCGCAGACCTCGTAGATCTGCTCCAGGAAGTGGGACACGAACAGGATCGCCACGCCGTCGTCCTTCAGCCGGCGCATGACGTCGAACAGCCGGGCCACCTCGCCGCGGTCGAGGCTGGACGTCGGCTCGTCCAAGATCAGCACCTTCGCGTCCAGGTCCACCGCCCGGACGATCGCGACGAGCTGCTGCACGGCCAGCGAGTAGGAGCCGAGCTGCGCGGTGACGTCGAGGTCGAGGTCGAGCCGGGCCAGCAGCTCCGCCGCGCGGCGGTTGATCGCGGACCAGTCGATCCGGCCGAAGCGGCGCGGCTGCCGGCCGATGAAGACGTTCTCGGCGACCGACAGGTTCGGGCAGAGGTTGACCTCCTGGTAGACCGTGCTGATGCCGAGCCGCTGCGCGTGCAGCGGGCCGTGGATGGCGGTGCCGCGCCCGTCGATGACGGTGCCGTGCCCCGCGATCGCGACGGTTCCGGCGTCGGCCTCGTACACGCCGGTCAGCACCTTGATCAGGGTGGACTTTCCGGCGCCGTTCTCGCCCATCAGCGCGTGCACCTCGCCGGGGAACAGCCGGAACGCCACGTCGTCGAGGGCCTGGACGCCGGGGAACCCCTTGGAGATTCCGTCCATCTCCAGGACGGGAGCGGTCATCGCCGTCTCCTCCACTTCCGTGCTACTGGTGCCCGCCGGGGCCGGACGGGCGGCCACGGCCCCGGCGGAACTCTGCGGGCGGATCAGCGGGTCAGTACTTGCGGGTGGGCAGGGCCTCCTTGGCCTTGGCCTGGTCGAAGACCGTCTCGACGGTGACGATGCGGTTCGGCACCTTCTCGCCCGCCTTGACCTTCTTCGCCGTGTCCATCAGCTGGCCGCCCAGCAGCGGGTTGCACTCGACGATGAAGTTGAACTTGCCGTCCGCCAGCGCCTGCATGCCGTCGTGGACGGCGTCCACGGTGACGATCTTGATGTCCTTGCCGGGGGTGAGTCCGGCCTCCTGGATCGCCTGCATGGCGCCCAGCCCCATGTCGTCGTTGTGGGCGAACAGGACGTCGACGTCCTTGTGGGCCTTGAGCAGGGCCTGCATGACCTCCTTGCCCTTCGCGCGGGTGAAGTCGCCCGACTGCGACGCGATCACCTTGAGGTTGGGGTTGGCGGCGATGGCCTGCTCGAAGCCCTTCTTGCGGTCGATGGCGGGCGCGGCGCCGACGGTGCCCTCCAGCTGGATGATGTTGACGGGCTCCTTGGCGTCCTTGTACTCGTTGACGAGCCAGTCGCCGGCCTTCTTGCCCTCCGCGACGAAGTCCGAGCCGAGGAAGGTGACGTAGAGGGACGGGTCGGAGTCGACGGCCCGGTCGGTGAGGACGACCGGGATGCCGGCCGCCTTCGCCTCCTTCAGGACGGCGTCCCAGCCGGTGACGACCACCGGCGAGAAGCCGATGACGTCGACCTTCTGCTTGATGAAGGACCGGATCGCGGCGATCTGGTTCTCCTGCTTCTGCTGCGCGTCGGAGAACTTCAGGTCGACGCCCGCGGCCTTCGCGGCCTCCTGGATGTCCTTGGTGTTGGCGGTGCGCCAGCCCGATTCGGCGCCGACCTGCGAGAAGCCGAGGACGAGCTTGCCGGAATCGGATCCGGAGCCGCTGCCGCCGGAGTCGCCGCAGGCGCTGAGGGCCGTCAGCGCCAGCGAGGCGCCTGCGACGGCGACGATGAGCCGCTTGAACATGGGGGTTCTTCCTTCTTCCTCGGGGATGCTCGGCGAAGGGCGTCGGGGTCTCGGGGCCTCTGGGAACGGCCGATGGGTCGTGTTAGCGGTAACATTTGCAGCGCGGAAAACCGGGGCTCGGGAGGCTTGCGGCAGGGTTTCGGGGCGTCAGGCGCGAGTCCCGGCGCCTTCGCGGACGCCGGGTTCGTGCACGTCGTCGCCGCACCACGCGGCGCCCGCGCCACCGGGGTCTCCGGTGCCGCCGAGCGCGCCCGGACGACCGTCCGCCGGGCCCGGGAAGGCGATCACCGCTGAGCATCGGACCGCTCCGGCGGCGTCCGCCCGGAGCGGCCGCCGGCGTCCCGCCGCGCGGCCGTGTCGTGTCTCGTCCACTTCGCCCGCCTTCGTCCGTGTGGCGCGTGTCACGAATGTTTGCGCTAACTCAGCACGGTGTCAATCCCCCTGCGGCACACCGCAACCTCACGGAGACCTTGACGTATGGCCCTGGTATCGCTAACAGACTCCCGGCGGGCGTCCGGCAAGCCGCCCGGACACCGCCCCGGCCGCACCGCCGGCGCCCCTCCGCCACGCCTCCCGCCGGTCGGACATGGAGGCGAGTCCGCGGCCGTGGACGCGCGGTCGCGCAGGGCGAGGTTTGGAGGCGCGAAGTGGTGGAACTGGGATGACTCGGAACGTGGATCAATCGAGTGCCTGCACAAGCCAAGTGATCCGTGCAATCGGTACGGCCCGAGCAAGCGTCCAACAATGAGGATGGAAAAACCGTCACGGGGGACGGGAGGCATGGTTCATGACATCCGAGCCGGAGCCGCGTGTCGGTGTGGTGGTGCCCATTTACAACGTCGAACCGTATCTTGAGGAATGCCTGGCCTCGATCGCCCGCCAGTCGGTCCGCGAATTGGACGTCGTCCTGGTCGACGACGGATCGACCGACGC
>NZ_SMJW01000119.1 GCF_004348335.1 Actinomadura bangladeshensis
AACTTTCTCAGGGGTCACCGCGCGGGCAGCTCGAACCACGACCGGCAACCTGCCACCTACGCGGCCGCGGCGAGGCCCACCTGCCGGACTCGGTCTGGATGCCCAACAGCCCTGATTAGAACTTTCTATACGTCTTCAAGGGCGCCCGCTCCGCGGCCGCCAGCGGCCGCCCGCCCCGGCGCGCCGGGCATGCGGCCTGTCCCGTCCGGTCCCGCCGTACCGGCTCGCTCGTCCGCACGAGTTCCATTAACACGAGCAACGCCCATGTCGACCGACGACAATGACGACTGCACAGCGGCACACCTCAAGAGCTCCTGCCGCTGTCACGCGAGGCAGCAGGCTTGACCAAGTCGGGCCAGTCCACGAAGGCCGCCTAAGTCACGATGTAGGCTCAACTGGTCAAGCCAACATCTCGGGAAGTGCCCTATCTCAAAGGAGACATTTCGGATGAATCCATTGATTCGTGGCCTCTTCAAGAAGTTCAGAGAAGAGGAAGAACTCACTGCGCTCAAAGATTCGGACGCATTCGAACTCTTCAGCGCAGCGTTGATTCTTCCCGACACTGTGCTATCTCAGGCTGAGATGTCAGACTTCTTGCTCGATACCGGGGCAATCGGTATCGACGTTGTCGCCTTGGAGGCCAATGGTCGTTTGGTGTGGGATTCTGAAGATGTTCGCAGTATTTGCGAACATGCTTCTAAGATTGATGTGACCCTTTATTTCATACAAGCTAAGCAATCGCCGTCAATTGTAAGCGCCGAAATCCTTGCTTTTGGTGAGGCGGTAAAGAAGTTTCTAAATGGAGGCAAATTCCCAGACTATCCACGACTCAATGCGATGGCGGAACTCTCAGTCTGATCTTCGAAGACTATGCCACCATTCTACGAGACTCTCCTAGCGTGATGGTCCACTTTGTGACCACGGCACCGAAGGCATCCGTTGAAGATTCTGTTGTTCGCGAGCGCGTGCAAATAACCGAAGGAAAAATAAACGGACTAGGATTTCTGGGAAAGGTCTCAGTAATCAACCATGGAGCAGATGCACTACATGATGCGTGGGCCAAAAAGAACCGTGCCAATGAGGTTGAGATTCAATTCGAGAAGCAAGTAAATCTCCCCAAGATGCCGGGAATCGACCAGGCTATTCTCGGCGTAGTCTCCGTTGCCGAGCTGCTCAAACTTGTACAGGCGGAAGATGGAACGCTTGATGAGCGAGTTTTCTATGATAACGTGAGAGGATTTAAGGGGGAGGATAACTCGGTTAACCGCCAAATTATGGATACGCTGGATTCGATAGAAAGAACCCTGCTTCCAGTGCTAAATAACGGCGTAACCGCAGTTGCGTCCTGCTACTCCCCTAAGCCCGGTGACGCTGTGGCTATTGCGGGATTCCAGATCGTGAACGGTTGTCAGACCAGCCATTGCCTCTACCTGTCTCGCTTCTCCCTGGGGGAGGCTGTCTCGTCTGTGCACGTACCAATTCGGCTCGTTATCACAGGTGACGAAGAGGTGGCGACTCGGATTATTCGAGCCACTAACTCACAAACTGAGGTTCAAGAGAACGACCTGGTCGCGCTCTCTAAGTTTCAGAAGAAGCTCGAGGATTTTTACAAGCTCGATTCGGCTGACGTTAAGCTCACGTACGAACGGCGTTCCGGACAGTTTTACGGCAAAGATGTAACCAAGACTCGTATTGTAACGATTAGTGATCAAATGCGGGCCGTGTCCGCGCTTTTCCTTGACCTACCGCACGCTGCGGCTCGTTACGCTGGCCGTCTTTATGACGATGTCGGAATTACGATCTTCCAGGAGGAGCACAAGCTACTGCCATATGTCGCCAGTGCCTATGCTGCCTATAGACTTGAAAACGCATTCAGAAGTGGCAGTCTCGATTCAAGATACAAACCAGCCAGGTATCATATTCTCATGGTCTATAAGTATCTGATCGCGGGAGCACACTCGGCGCCGCTGATGTCGGCGAAGTGCGAAAGGGAAAGTACCGAGATCATTGACGCTCTAAAAGAGGCTGATCACACCAAAATCTTTCGTGCGGCTGCCCGGGTAGTTGTAGAGGCCGCCGGCGGAAGCCTGCCTACGGGTGACAGATTGAAGCGACAGACATTCACGCAAGCGATCATCGCCTATCTCTTGAATAGGAATAGTTAGCCTTCATAGCCCCAAACTGGTGCGCCCGTAGATGGCTCCGCCCGCACTGTCTCCCACTGGCATCCCTGCTCTCGCGATTTAAGATGAAAGGCTGAGAATGCCGCTACGCAAAGGTAGAGACCCCTCGATGGGTTTGGAAGCCCTGGAAATGTTTTCAAAGTTCGATCTCTTTGCCCCAGGGGACAAGACAAAGGTCAGTGAGTCCACTCGTCAAAAGAAGGTAGTCGAGGCATTCAAAGAAGGGCTAGAGCAATCATTGAAGAACCCTTCTCGGGTTCATGGATGGCGAGCACAGGCCCTATTCGAGGCAGTGATCATTGCACTGGGCTCAGTGACGCTTATAAAGACAGAGGACGCTGGCTCGTATTATTATGACGATACGGACGGCTCCGTCAGGCTCCCAGACTTTCGCATAGTGGCATGTGACGGGGAGAATTTGCTGGTCGAAGTAAAAACCGTCAGGCCACAAGCTCAGACTCATTCCATACGTGAGCGGGATCTCGAAGCGCAGTTACGATATGCGCAGCTCACTGGTTCACGCTTACTGGTTGCCCACTACTGGGCTATGGTCAACATGTGGACGATAGTGGATGCAAATGTTCTCCAGAGAAATAACGGAAGGGCATCTATCTCTTTTGAGTCTGCATCTATGGCAAATGAATTCGTATTCCTAGGGGACGCCATGGTGGGAACGATTCCTCCTTTGACGTTCTCGGTCCTCGCCGACAAAACTAAGCCGCGCGTGGCGGGCCCTATCAAGGACGAGCAGCGCTCAGTTGAGTTTACAATCGGCGGAGTGGAACTAATTTCAGGCCAGAACGTACTCGTCGATGAGCTTGAACAAAGAATCGCTTGGTTTTTGATGCTTTATGGAAACTGGGAGGTTGAGCAGATTCTGCGAATCGAAGAAGAGGGGGGCAATCGAATTGATCGCATTGATACGGTAACCACTCCTCCATCTCCAGATAGAGATGCTGCGGCCCAGATTTCCGAGCAGGGATTTGCTCTAGTTGGCTATCTTAGTTCAATGTATTCGAGCCTATGGAACGCAGCTACTCTTACAGATGAGGGCGACGTTCGTAGGCTGCGCCAGGAACCGGATCCAGGCGTACTGGCGGAACTCATCCCACCAGACTACTGGGAACGGGAAAGCTCACTACTTCCCATATGGCTCCTCCAGATTGGTCCATCTTTCGGGCCTTCAGTTAGCAAGGAAATCAAGTTGCGACGGCCATGGGATCCTAACAGCGGCCGTAGATCGTAAAAATGGAACTCCGTTTAGTCTATCTCCGGCATGCCAGTGCCGCTCCCCGGTCGGCCAGTAGGAGGTCAACGGAGTCGTGCGGGAAACAGTAATCCACCGCACGGATGTCGAAGGCACACGCTAGTACGCGAAGCTGGGAACTGCGGCCATGCTGGCTTGGCGAGAGCGAAGCGGGGGTCTCGCGACCCCCAGCCCCCCGCGGGCCGGAGGGCACGCCCGCGCGAAGCTGTCTGTCACACCGTCTCGCCGTTCGCGCGGACGCACCCTCCGGGACGGTTGTGGACGTGCGCGAGAGTGCGGCCCTGGTCAGGGGATGCGTGGGGGCGGTTCTGGGCACCGCTGATCTTGCTACGAATTAGGCGCCATGCTGCTGATTCCTGCCCTTGCACCAGATTGCTTGTTGCTAGGTGCTACTGAGTCGTGTCACGCCGCTGAATAGCGTTCCGTGCCCCCTCTGGCAGGCTCGCAAAGAACTGATCGACGTGTCGTGGCCGAGACAATATGTGCCAGACTGTGAGGTTCAGCATATCAAAAAGCGCGGGTATCATCTCTGCGTCTGCATCGAGCGAGATCGAACTTGCATGGGCGGACTCATTGCCGACTATTCGCAATGAGTCCATTGCCTTCTGAATCGTAGGGTCAAGGCCCCGCTCAACGAGTCGCCCTATCTTTTCGTAGATTGAGCCAGAAGCAGGCTCCAACTCGTCGATGAGATCCTGTACAGCTAGGCGCAATAGGGTGCAGCAACTGCGAGCTGACAGGTTGCGAACGGCGCGAGCCTCATTGTAGATATTCATTACTGCTTGTGGCATGTCGGGATTTGGTTCCGGTCCTCCACTGAGAAGGGGGTATACGACCTTTCCCTCGTGAGACCAGAGCGTAGCCGAACGACAGTGATCGCAGACACTCCACTGCCATCCCTTAGGGAATTTGGCCTTGGAGCTAGCGTGCGGAATGTATGGCAGGTCGACTCCATGCCATGTATGGGTAGTACATACTTTGCAATCGGGACAGGTGAAGACTTTTGCGCCTTGAATTGGGGCTACGTGATTACCGGGCATGGCCATCCTTTCCGGGAATTCACATCCTAGATGGTCGAGACGCTGTCTTGCGCGGGATTTTTCACCAGCAACTGTCCTCCGCTCAGCGCCACGGCCGAGGTCACGCCTCCCGCCAGGCTGCTCTTAACAGGCCGGGATCTGCCATCTGCTTGTCTCCGTCCTGCTGGCAGATCCCGCAGTGGTCCGGGAGGTGTGCCTAGTGCGGGCCGAAGTTCGGCGTCCTGGGAGAGAAACGGCAGGTCAGGCGAGTTGGGCGGTGGGACTGTTAATCCGTCGGCTTAGCCTACCCAGGTTCGAATCCTGGACCCGCCACCATCACGTAGAACGGCCCCTGACCAGCTATTACGCTGTCAGGGGCCGTTCTCGTTGGGTCCTGGTAGGTCCCGACTGTTACCGGCGTTTGCCGGGTGTTCACGGGACAGGTTGTGCGGGCTGTGACCTCCCTAGCCGTCGTCCTTGAGCGTGTCATCGATGCGGCCGTTCTACATCTGCTCATGGCCGTCGATGCACCCCGCGTGGATCCGTAGCAGCGCGTCGACGCCGTGCCCAGCGCGGCGCGCGACCTGGGGGCGCCGGGGCGTCGGAGTTCAGAGCTGTGATGCCACTGTGGCGTAGGTCGTACGGCTGTCCGGCGAGCGGAGAGGCCGCCTGCGCGGGCGTGTGTGCGTCAAGGGCGCACGCTCGGCGGCCGATGTGCCCCGACGTGCCGGGAGGGGGTGCCTTCCAGGAGTTCAGGTCGGCTGTGGCGGCGCTTTGGCGGTCAGCCTGGTGAGCAGAGCTGCCGACAACATGACGAACAGCCCAATCCCCACACCGCACAGTGTCCACAGCACTCGGTAGCCCTCGGCTGAATAGTGGGAGGGCTGCGGAAGGTCTACCAGGATGAGCACTCCTGCCGCGATGGCCGCGGTGTAGAGCGTGTAGTTCCAGAACCGAATCCCCGCTCCGTGCATGAACAGCACGAGAGCCACGATTTCGAGCCCGTGCCTCACGGTGAACAGCTTGAGTCCGTGTTCGTTTGCGGGTATCAGCAGCAGCAGCGTGGCTGCGGCGGCGCCGATGGCGGCGCCGACCAGACGCTGCGCGGCCACGAGCATCGCTTGCTCCAGGCTCGGCTTCATTGCGATCATGGCCGCGATCGGGATCCAGTAGCCGTAGGAAAGGTCCAGTCCGAAAGCGAGCGCGACGGTACCGCTGATGACCAGGGCGCGGATCACGGCGAAGACGATCAGCGGTCGGGTCAGCTTCTTCCGCGAGATGTCGCCCGGGATTTCCGCGAACGGCCGGTGTGAGTCCGCGCGCCCGCGGATCAGCCACCAGGCGAACGTCACCGCGATCCACAGCGCTGCCCCGCCGGTCCAGGCGAGCACCTGCGCCCAGATGTAGCTGGTGATGCGAGCATGTTGCTGGAGGTTGGACGCCAGTGCGATGGCGACGATGAACCAGATGTTGAGGAGCAGGGCGTCAACGAATCTGCGCAACCCCAAGGTGATGGCAAGTCCGGCCACCAGTGTGACCGCGAATGACGCGAGCACCAGCCGGCCCCAGGCGTCCGCTCCGATCTCGAACCCCAGCGCGGTCACCCCGGCGCCGATCAGCGCGAAGATGGAGATGCGCGATGCGCGTTGCCGGTAGCGGCCTCCAGGGTCGCACAGAGCCGAGAACAGCAGGCCGAACAGCGCGCTGAGAATGTACTGCTCATGGCCGATCGCCCAGAAGACGAAGAGCGGCACCAACCCGGCGTCCAGGAACGCCACCGCTCGCGGCCAGTTGACGCCCGCGGGTTCGATCTCGAACACCTTCGCCAGCCCGTTCATGGGCTTCCGAGCGAACAGGCCGGGACGGCGTAGGGAGCGGTTGTGCTTGTCGGGCCGCATCACGAGGTCGAGCGAATCGCGGGACGCTGGGACTGGTCAAACACCTTGGGGTCGGCCTGGGCGTTTCCACCCGCACGTTTGCTCCGGACAACCCCGTACTGGGGCAAGGGTTGAGGGAGCCCGGTGCAGACGAGCATCCGCAGCGTTGTGCGTCTGTGCGGAAGGTGCTGGGGCGGGGCCGATGAACAACCGCAGGCTGCATAGGTGGCGCGTAGACCGGGGGTGCCGGCGGAGGAACAGAGGCTTCACGGTGCTCGACCGCCGTCGCGTTTCGATGTGCCGGGCGCTACTTGGAGTCGGCGGTGTCCGTTAGGACGGCGAGGGTGGCGATGAGGCCCAGTGCTGCGATGGTGGCCAGTAGGCAGACGACGATGAGCAGCCAGCCCAGTAGGAGTCCGAGTAGTGCCATGCCGCGGCCGTCTCCGTCGAGGCGGCGGCCTCGGAAGCGGCCCATGTGCCCGGCGACGATCGCCACCAGTGCGCACAGCACGGCCATGCCCACGAAGATCGCGGGGTTGATCCAGGCGATGCCGGTGGCGAAGTTCGCCAGCGCCGCGATGCCGAAGCCGGCGGAGTAGACGCTCACCTTCGCCGGCCGGTTCCGGCTCCGCGTGTTCCGGCTCGCCGCGACGTCGTCCATGATCACATCCTCGGGTCGCGGACAACCTACCAGCGGGACCCCGGCGGCCGACGGGCTCAGCGAGGGGCGTAGGCGCTGGACTGGAGGGTGTAGAGGCGGGCGTATTCGCCGTTCAGGGCGATCAGGGCTTCGTGCGGGCCGCGTTCGGTGATCTTGCCGCCGGAGAGGACGACGATGAGGTCGGCTTCGCGTACCGCGCCGAGGCGGTGGGAGATCAGGACGCTGGTGCGGCCCTGACGGTGGCGGCGGAGGGACGCGTGGACGGCGTGTTCGGCGTCCGCGTCGAGGCCGGAGCTCGGTTCGTCCAGGAGGAGCAGGTCGCGGTCTTGGCGCAGGAAGGCGCGGGCCAGGGCCAGGCGCTGCCACTGGCCGCCCGACAGGGCGACGCCGGCGCCCTCGTCGTGGCCGCCGAAGATCTTGCTGAGCATCGTGTCGTAGCCGCGCGGCAGCGCTTCGACCGCTTCGTGGACGCCGGCCGTGCGGGCGGCGGTCTCGATCTGCTCGTCGCTGCTGCCCAGGTCGCCGAGCATGATGTTCTCCGACGCGGTGAGGTCGTATTCCATGAAGTCCTGGAAGACGACGCCTATTCGAGTGCGGAGTTCTGCTGGGTCCATGTCGCGTAGGTCTATGCCGTCCCAGAGGACGGCGCCCTTATCAGGGTCGTAGAGGCGGCAGAGGAGCTTGACGAGGGTGCTCTTACCGGCGCCGTTCACTCCGACCAGCGCGATGCTCTGGCCGAATGGGATGTGCAGGTCTACGCCACGGAGAATCCAGGGATGTTCGTCGCTGTAGCGGAACCACACGTCGCGCAGTTCGATCCCATGCCGCAGCGGCGGGACGGGACGAGCGGCGCAAGGCGTGGGCATGTCGGGGACGGCGTCCACGATTGTGGTGAAGTGGCCGAAGAGGAGTAGGGCGTTGTGGGCGTCGGCCCAGCGGTCGACTATCGACGTCAGTGACGCCTGGACGCCGGCTACTGCGGCGATGAACATCGTCACGTCGCCCGCGGTGATGTCGCCGGAGGACGCGGCGAGTACTGCCCAGACCAGGCCGCCGCCTGCTACGGCGCTGCCTACCAGGGCGAGCAGGCCCTGGCTGCGCAGGGTCTTCAGGTCCACCTGTCGTTCGGCTTCGTTGGTCGCGCGGACCTCGTCCAGCATGCGGGTGCGGAAGAAGTCGCCGAGGCCGAACAGCCGGACCTCCTTGGCGGCCTCCGGCCTGGTCAGCAGCTCCCCGTAGAAGACCTCGCGGCGCATGCCGGGGCTGATCTTCCACATTGTGCGGGCCCGTTCCCGGCTCAGGCCGAGCTGGATCCAGATCGACGGCAGCGCCGCCAGGAAGATCACCAGGACCAGGAACGGGTTGATCACCAGGAGGGTGCCGACGAATCCCGACATGGTGATGATCGACTGGGCGATGGTGAGCGAGCCGAGGATCAGGCGGTCGGGGGCGTTCTGGCTGGATTCGTGCGCGAGGCGCAGGGTGTCCTGGAACGCCGGGTCCTCCAGGCGGCGCAGGCCCGCGTGGGAGTTGACCGCTCGGAACAGGCGGTCGACGACGAGGGCGCGCACCGATCGGCGCAGTTGGGCCTGCGCGTAGGTGGACGCGTGCGGCAGGACGATGACGCACAGTCCGCAGGCGGCGAGCCCGGCGGCGAGGCCCGGGAGGGCGGAGCGGTCGCCGTCGCCGGCCAGGGCGTCCAGGACGAGTTTCGTCAGCCATGCCATCGCCACCGGTGCCAGGCCGGTGAGGACGGCGAGAAGCACTGACGCGGCCGTCGCCGTTCGGTGCGCTCGCCAGGCGAGCGCGGCGACGACGGCGGTGCGCCTTCCCGGTCGGCTCACGTGCGGGCCGGCACTGGCAGCCCGGCCGGAGTGAGTGTTGAGGACGTCACGACGGCGTCCCCGTCGACGATGTAGAAGCTGGGGGTCGCCGGATGCCCGAATGCCGCGTTCACCGGGCCGTGCACGGGTTCGATCACCACGGTCGCGAGCGGGGAGAGTGCGGTGATGAAGGGTTCGGCTTCGGCTTGTTCGCCTTCGATCACCGCTAGGACGTGCCGGGAATCCGAGCCCCTGATCTGGTCGGTGAATTCGGGCAGCCGTTCACGGCATCCGGCGCAGGTGGTGGAGAACAGGCCGACGATCGTTGGTCCGGTGAAGAAGGCGCGGGTGATGGTCGATCCGTCCAGGGCGGACGCCGTGAACTCGGGCAATGCGGTGCCTGCCGGAGTGAACGGGGCCTGCGCGCGTCCGGACTCCAGCAGGGCCGCGTGCTCGCGGAGGCGGCGGACGACCGCCAGCGTCAGGACCAGGTCGAACGCGCAGAGGACGCCGACGAAGACGACGCCCGCGACGAGATAGGGCAACGATGCTCCCTCGTGATGGTGCCGGGACGCGTCATCGCGGAATGCGTGCGGACGGCGCGATCAGCAGGTCGGCCAGTTCGTCGAAGAAGACGGACACCAGGGTGAGCACGGCCGCGCCCGCCACCGCGATGACGGCGCCGGCGGGGTGCACCGGCCCGGGAGACGCGAGTTGCGCGGCCAGGCCGCCCCAGGCGACCGCGGTCAGGACGAGGTTGCGCACGACGTGCGCGCGGCCGATGGGGGACGGACGGGTGCCGAAGCAGCGGCAGGTCGCACGGCGGCCGTCGCGGAGCGCGCGGTGGACGCCCGCGGCGAACGCGAGCAGAACGGCGCCGGCCAGCGCGAGGCCGGCCGGCGCCGTCCAGGGGAGGGCCAGGAGTACGACGGCCGCCGATTCCGCCGCCACCACGGCGACGGACGTCGCCATGGGAGGCAGGCCGGGGGCCAGGCCGGGCACCGACAGCCGGAACTCCCGGAAGGCGTCCCGACTGCGGAGCTTGCCCGCCACCGCGACCAGGAAGATCAACCCCAGGGCGCAGCGGGCGGTCAGCGCGACGTACTGCAAGGCGGCGGGTGGTCGTTAGTGGCTGCAGTAGGTCTTGCCTGCGTAGATGCAGCAGCGGAGACCCGTGTCGGTCCACCAGCAGGGCTCGGCTCGGGCGGTCGTGTTCGGCAGGACGCGACCGAGCATCCGGTCGCCGAGACGGTTGAGTGCACGGATCATGAGGAACTCCTCAGGTCGAGCCGGATCGCTCCGGCTGCGTATTCCGAGCGGCGGTGCGTCGCGCGAAGATGATCACGCCCGCCAAGGCCGAAGCTAATCACGTTGATCATTTCCGGCAAGGGGGCGGCCGTCCGGCGGTGCCGCCTTGTGCACTCTGCGATCAAACGTCCTGTGATCTTGTCGCCATCTGCCACGCCTCCGGCCGTTGACTCGGGCGCGGCGTGACATTCAGGCGGCGCACCACGACGCCCAGTAGCCGGTCGCCGGAGAACAGGCCCCGGTGACGGGAGTCGATGCTGTCGGGATTGTCGCCCAGCACCGCGAGCGTCCCGGGCGGTACCGCGCGCACCTCTCGCGGGACGTCCTCGGCCGTGCCGCCGGACGCGTCGGTGCCGCCGGAAGCAGCAGGGGTGCTCGGGGCTTCGAAGGTGTTCGGCGCGTTCGGGATGCCGGGCGGCAGTTCGTCGCCGGGGAGGGCGGCCGCGCGCTTGACGTTCCAGATCCGGCCGTCAGGGCCGGCCGGGCCGGGAAGGTAGGGGCCGTCCAACGGCGGTTCCAGGACGACGACGTCCCCTCGCCGCACGTGCGCCAATGGCCGGCGACGCACCAGCACGCGATCGCCGTCCTGCAACGTGGGCACCATGCTGGTCCCGCTGACGGTGACGACCACCAGGTTCTTGCGCGCCCATCCGAGCGCCAGCAGCGCGCCCGCCGCGGCAAGGGCCGTTCCGCCCGCCAGCCGCAATCCCCGCGAAGTCGACATCGTCCTCATGAGCGACGGATCGTAGCCCGTTCCGGCCCAGGGCCGCCTAGACCATTCCGGTCCAGGAACTGCCGTGCCCGTGCCGGCCGGGGCCGCGGGTGCCCCGGCCGTCCGGGAGGGGTCAGCCCTTGCGAGCGGGCAGGATCCGCTTCACGGCGAGGCCGGCGGAGACCAGGGTGAACAGGGCCAGGCCGAGCCACAGGGCCTGCATGCCGAGCCACGGAGACGCCGCGGCGGCGCCGCCGAAGCCGGCGGCCACGCCGCCGATCGGGGGGTTGTTGTACATGACCTACCATTTCCTTTCTTTGCGCCAGGCGGCCTGCCAGAAAGCACGGGCCTGGACGATCTGGAGGAAGACGTCGAAGACCATTTCGACGACGATGGCGCCGGCCAGGGCCATCTGGAGCTTGCCGCGCTGCCGGACGGTGACCACGCGCTCCACCATGAAGATCACCGTGATGGCGGCCCAGATCGGGCTGATCTGGATGCCGCCCAGCCAGATCGCCGAGTAGACGAGCGAGGACAGGTAGGCGGTGATGACCAGGATGCCGATCAGCGAGAGCAGTTGCCGTCCCCAGTACGGGCGGGTGATCGGCGTCCAGCCGTAGTCGACGAGGTTCTCCAGGGCGCCGCGCTTCCAGCGCAGGCGCTGCTGGGCCAGCTGCCGCCAGGTGGGCATGACCTCGGTGGTGAGCGTGCACTCCGGCGGGCACAGGATGCGGAATCCCAGGTGCAGGATGGCCAGGGTCAGCTCGTTGTCCTCGGTCAGGACCCGGACGTCATAGACGTGGGGAAGGCCGGGCAGGCGCTCCGAACGGCGGGCCGCGACCACCTCCTGGAGGGTCGTGGCCCGAAAAATGGTGGCCGTGCCCGTGAGGACCAGCGCCTTGCCCTGCAGACGCCGGACATCGCGCGCGTAGCGGGCATACTCGTTGCGCTGGAACATGCCGACGGCGCCACCGCCCGGCTTGCCGGTGAAGGTTCCACCGACGGCGGCGAAGCGTCCGTCGGCGAGGTACTCGAGGCCGTGCCGGATGAAGCCGCGGTCCAGGGCCGAGTCGGCGTCCATCACCATGACCGCGTCCTCCGGGCCGAGGATCGGCAGCAGCCGGTCGAGGACCTGGTTCAGCGCCCCCGCCTTCTTGTGCTTGTTGCCGCGCGTCCCGACGATCTCGACGCCGCACAGCTGCGCGAACGCGGCGGTGGCGTCGGTGCAGTTGTCGGCGATCACGACGATGTGGTCCGGTGGACGCTCCTGGCGGCGCAGCGAGGCGATCGTCTCGGTGATCTGCTTGGCCTCGTTGTGCGCCGGGACCAGCACCGTCACGCGCATCGCGTCCACCGGGATGCGCGGCAGGTTCCGCTTGCCGTCCTTCCCCTTGGGGCGGCGCTCGGCGGCGGGCGCCGGTACCGGCCGGGCACGGTCCCGCTCGTCGGACGGACGGCGCGACGGCCGAGCCGACGGATGAGTCGGCGGGCGAACCGGCGGGCGAACCGGCGGAGCATGCCGGGGCCGTACCGGCGGCGGCGCCACGGCAGCGCGCGACAGCGGCACGGCCAAGGGGGCCGCATCGTCCGGCATCGTCTCGGTCGGGGAACCGGAGCCCCATGTCGTCGCCGACGCCAGATGCCCCGTCCGAGGCGGGACGGCCGGCCGTCCGGTCCCTGGGTAAGGCACCCGGTGGCGCCCGCCGGGGACGGCCCGGTCAGGGATGGTCACGGTGCATTCGGAGTTGGCGAAGGCCGCCGGATCGAACGTCGCGGGCATGTCAGCGCGTCCCCTCGGACCGCACCAGGTGACCGTAGGCGATGACGTTGTCGGTGTAGTGGCCGCTGCCCCGGTCGAAGCGTCCGCCGCACGTGATCAGGCGGATCGCCGCGTAGCCGGGATCGCTGTAGACCCGCTGAGTGGGGAAGCGGTCCTTCTCGACGCGCTCGACGGAGTCGATCCGGAACACTGCGGTGCTGCCGTCGGCGCGGAGCACCCGGGCCCGGTCGCCGGGCCGCAGGTCGCCGAGCCGGTAGAAGATCGCGGGCCCGCTCGCCGTGTCCACATGCCCGATGATCACCGCCGCGCCCCGGCTGCCGGGGGCGGCGCCGAGCCGGTACCAGCCGGCCTCCTGCGCGCGGCTCAGCGGCGGGGTCTCGACGGTCTGGTCGGGGTTCTTGGCCAGCTTCATCAGCGGCGTCCGGACGTCGATCCGCGGCACCTCCAGGCGGACCGGCACCGCTCGCGCCATCGCCGGGGACGTCGCGGGGCTCGCCGCACCGGGCGCGGTGGACGCGGACGGCGGGGGCAGCGGCGGCGCGGCGGTCGCCGGGTGTTCGCGGACCGCCTGGAACGCCAGGAACGCGGCCACGACCAGACCCGCCAAGCCGACGGTGACGGCCGCGAGTGCGCGCGAACGCCGACCACGACGTGCCACGGACCGCTCCCCTCCGGCGCTCGACCGCCCCCACGCTGCTCTCGCGGACGGATGGCACCGTAACGCGCTGACGAGGGCTTTTACGCCATCAGTGGGGTAAAGCACGGATGAGCGACATGTGGCCGATGAGGTGAGACGGGCGGTCCGCGACGGCTCACTGGATCTCTCGCCTGGACGGCCGATCACGCTGAGTCATGGACCAAATCTCCGGGCCCCTCGCCCGCTTTAGTGCCTCTGACCTGCGTAAACGTAGTTCTCGGCCAGGGACGCGCCAGGCGGCGGCCGACCCGCGCCGAGACCTCTCGGCGTCACCCGAAGACCGGCCATGGATACAAAGATCGCTGACCGGAAGCGGCCATATCGATCGGGCCGAAATTCAGCCCAAGGGGGCGGCCGCCTCCGTTTCACCACCTCTGATCAGCGGCTCGGTGATCACACCTCCGCGGGCGCGGCGACCCGCGACCGGGCCGCCCCCTCGGGCCCAAATGTCCAAAAACCGATCCCAGAAGACCAGCGCTCCACAGGACCATGACCACGCAGAGTGACCAACCTCGGCCGCGGAGGGCCAGAACCGCGCATCGCAGGGCACCGCCCACAACCGCACGCCCCCTCTCCATCGACGGAAGCGAGGGTTCGAAACGGCCGGTGTGCGGAAAGATCGTCATATGTCGGCGCGCCGCTGGGAGGTTTCCGTGGGCAGAGAGACGATCGCCGAACTCCGCGACCACCTCGTCGCGGCCGCCGGGGACTTCCCCGGCGCCGTCCGGACGGCCGTCGTGGAGGACGAGACGGGCATGTTCAGCGTCGAACTCGAAAGCGGCGAGGAGCTGTTCGTCGCCATCGCGTCGGTCATCGCCTGACGGACGCGGTTGACCTGGGCGTTGCGTCCTATCTCCTGCGTTCATCGGCGGGCAGGGCGAGCCGTTCGGGCGTCAGCGCGCATCGATGTCCGGGGGAGACCGCAGGAACCACAGAGGCGGAGCGTCGGCGTGGCAGGCCTCGTACAGCTCCGTGGTGGTGGTGTGAATCCGGTCGTCGGAGACCTTGATTCCTCGTGACCGGGCCCAGGACCGGATCCGTGCGTCGCGAGCGAGGCGCTCCTCGGGCCCGAGGTCGGGGTCGGTCCAACGCCAGCCGTGGGCGCGTGCCCGGTCGGTTAGCGCCACGATGCCGGCGGCGAAGCGGGCGTGCTCCATCAGCCCTGGAGTGAGGTGCACGCCGGTGAGTTCCTGGGCGAGGATGAAGTACCCCTCTGCCGTGCCGTAGTCCGTGGCGCCCACTCCGGTACGGCCGATGGCCTCGTTCAGCGCATCGGGCGTGTCGCCCCGTCGGTCGTGCGGCCATTCGAACCAGGTGAGCAGCCGTCCGTCCCGCCACCAGTGGAATCCGCCCTTGCCGACGGAATTGAGGTGATGGGCCACGACCCGGGTTCCCATGGAGATCCGGGTCATGAACGGGTGGTCGAACCCGACCGCGACGTTGAACTCGACGATCAGAGTCCATTCCCCGCCGGTTCCGGTCACCGGAGCGGCGCCGACCAGCTGGAAGTCCCCGTACTCGTAGTCCAAGCGTTCCTGGACGTCATCGTTTCGCCGGTACAACCGCGGAAGGCCGGTGTAGCTGCCCTGGCGGTCGGCCTGCAGCCGATCGAGCGCCTCGTCCGGCGAGATCCCGTGCACCAAGGTGATGCCGTAACCCAGATGGCTGTCCAGGAGCGAGCCGCTCACCCAGGAGTAATCAGCGGCGGGAGCAGTCATAGCCGCACATTCTTACAGAGTTCAGCTGGCTGCATAGCCGACCGGAGGACTTGGTCGCGCACCCCAGGATAATGGCGGGTTGGCCGTATGTGGGCAGGAGCGCGGGAATATCTGCGCACAGTTGATGGACGGCCTTAGCCTGCCGCCATGTTCCGGCATGAGTGGGCACTTGTGGACGTGGAGACCTCCGGGCTGCGGGCCGTCCGGGACCGGGTGCTGTCGCTGGCCGTCGTCACGGTCGGACGTGATGGCCGGAGCAGCGGGGAGTTCTCCACCCTGCTCGATCCGGGTTGCGATCCGGGGCCCGTGCACATTCACGGCCTGACGGCCGACCGGCTGAAAGGGTCGCCGCGGTTCGAGGACGTCACCGCCCGCATAGCGGAAATGCTCGAAGGACGGGTGCTCGTCGCGCACAACGCGCCGTTCGACTACGGTTTCCTTTTGCAGGAGTTCATGCGCGCGAACATTCGGTTCCCGGTCGAGCGGCGGTTGTGCACCCTTGCTTTGAACCGCCGGCTCTCCCCGGCCACCCCCGACTTGAAACTGGCGACGCTCGCCGCCCATTACGGTGTCGAGAAGCGCCGGGCGCACGACGCTCTGGAGGACGTCCGGACGCTCGCGGGAGTGCTGCGGGGTTCCCTCTCCGAGGCGATGAGACTGGGCCTCACGCTTCCGCTCGTCCCGTGCCCGCCGAAGCAGACGGCCAGGCCGAGGCAGGTGGCCAGGCCGGCCATCCCCAAGACCCGGTGCGCCTTTCGCTGCCCCGGACGCCTGCGCTCCGAACTCGTCCAGGGAATGAAGGTCGCCATCACGGGCGAAACCGAAATGCCGCGGGAGAGGCTCGTCGAGCGCGCCGTGGCCGAGGGCCTGAACGTGATGACATCCGTCAGCCGGCACACGAGCGTGCTGGTCGCGAACGAACCCGGCTCCGGAACGGCCAAGGTGCGCACAGCCCGGCAGGAGGACGTGCCCATCATCGACGAGCGGACGTTTCTCGCCCTTCTCGACGACGTCCTCCCGGGCACGCCGCACGGAACAAAGAAGCCGGCCCAGCAAGCCGAGACGCCGCCCGAGAAGTCGCCTGCGAAGACGGGCCCGCTGGAAGGACGCCGCGTGCTGGTTCTCGGCGGAACCCACCAGAATTCGTCCGCCGCGAGAAACCGCGTCGTCGAACTCGGCGGGGCGGCGGCTGTGAACCTCTCCGCCGGTGTCACCGACGTCGTCGCGTTGAGCGGCGGTGAAAACGACCGGCGGATGGAACGGGCCGTTGACCTGCGGCTGCCCGTCCATGATGAGCGGTGGCTCGGAGCACCGGACGGCCCGGAGAGCCGAGAGGCACCGACAAGAGCAGTGGAGGCGGAACGCGTGTCGCCGATGGTGCTGCCGCGCGGCGCGGCCGTCGACCTGCCGGACGCGCAGCGCTGGACGGTCGCGGCGTCGTGGGTGCAGCACGCCTCTTGCGAGGTGGACGTGGTCGCGTTCGCGCTCGACGAGGACGCCCAGGTGTCCTGCGACGAGGACTTCGTGTTCTACGGCGCCGCCGAGTCCCCGGACGGAACGGTCCGCCTCGCCGCCGACGGCCCCACCGAGCAGGCGATCACCATCGACCTGGACTCGCTCCCCGACGCCGTCCGCAAGGTGACGATCGCGGCGGCCATCGACGGCACGGTGACGTTCGGCGAGCTTGGCCCCGTCGAACTCGTCACCGGCCCGGGCACCGCCGAGCAGGCGTTCGCGCAGGCGACCCTGGACGCCGGGACGACCGAGCGGACGATGCTGCTCGCCGAGATCTACCGGCGCGGCCCCCGCTGGCGGTTCCGCGTCGTCGGGCAGGGCCACGACTTCGGCCTCGCCGAGCTGGCTCGCGGTTTCGGTGTCGACATCGCCGACGATTGAGGCAACAGGCCCGCGATACCGCAAAGCGGCAGGTCGGCGGGGCGCGGTGTGCGGGTTTGGTCTAGCGTCCCCCGTCCGGCCGTTCACCGGGTAGACCTGCATCCGTGCAGGTGAGTTATGTGAGTGAGGCGACGCCCGGACGGGAGAACGAGGACTTCGTGGCGGCCGGCCCAGGCTGGGTCGTGCTGCTGGACGGGGCGACGGCGCCGCCGGGGGTGGACAGCGGGTGCCGGCACGACCCGGCGTGGCTGGTGCGCAGGCTCGGCGGCCGGGTCGCGGCGCTGCTCGCGCTGGAGGACGGCAAGCCGCTGCCCGACCTGGTCGCCGAGGCGATCAAGGTGACGGGGGAGGCGCACACCGCGACGTGCGACCTGCTGAACCCCGACAGCCCGTCCGCGACGGTGTCGCTGCTGCGGCGCCGCGGCGCGGTGGTGGAGTGGTTCGTCCTCGCCGACTCCCCGATCGTGGTGGACGTCGGCGAGGTCCGGGTCTTCCGGGACGACCGGGTCGACCACCTGCCGAGCTACACCCTCGAAGGCGTGCGCGAGTCGCGGAACAGCCCCGGCGGGTTCTGGGTGGCGAGCACGAAGCCGGAGGCCGCGTACGAGGGGCTGACCGGGGAAGTCCCGGTCGAGGGCCTGAAGAGGGCGGCGGTGCTGAGCGACGGAGCGTCCAGGCTCGTGGAGCGGTTCGGCCACATGGACTGGGACGACCTGCTCCAGCTCCTCGACGAGGAGGGCCCCAGGGAACTCGTCCGCAGGACCAGGGCCGCCGAGGCGGCGGGCACCAGGCCGCGCGGCAAGCAGTACGACGACGCCACCGCCGTCTTCGTCCGCTTCTGAAGGCCGCCGCCGGCGGTCGTAAGCCGCCCCTCAGCGCGTGGCCGGCTTGATGTGCGGCCACCAGTCGCCGAGGTCCTCCGGCAGGTGCATGCCTTCGACGCGCAGCGTGGCCGGCATCAGCGGGAAGCGCCGCCCCGCCGGGAACGACCGCTGGTAGGACGGCGGGTCGATCACGACGACGCGGGTCCCGTTCACCTCCGGGATGTCGGCGGGCACGCCCTCGTTCCAGATCCATTCGCCGTGCGCGTCGACGAGGTTCCACGGGCTGGACACGACCGGCGGCCCCGGCGGGACGTCGGCGTTCAGGAAGCAGGCGAGGATCTCCGGCGCCGGCCGCTCCCCGGCCAGCCCGCCCGGACGGCCGATGAGGGCCCCGCCGAGCAGCGTGTGCAGCTGGAAGTTGTCGCCGATGCCGCTGATCACGACCGTCCAGCCCTTGCCGCTCGCGCGGTCCAGGACGAGGAGCCGCTCGCCGTCCAGGACGCGCAGCAGCGCCTGGTAGTGGTCCATCTGCCCGAGATGCCGGGCGGCCTGCCCGGCGACGCCGACGCGGAAGTCGCGGTCGTCCAGCGACGCCCGGACGAGCGGCGCCATCTGCAGCACCGTGCATCCGGCGAGCGCGTACTTCGGCAGCGCGAACCACGCCATCATCGCGACCACCGCGCCGTCGCCGAGCGCCGGCGCGACGGTGTCGAAGACCTGCTGGGACGGCTGGCCCTCCATGTCGGGCGGCGGCTCGCCCCCGGTCGCCTCCTCCCACGCGTTCGCGAACGCCAGCGCGGCGGCGGTGACCTCGGTGATCCGCTGGACGACGGCCCGGCCGACCGGCGCGGGGTCGGCGCCGTTCTCGATCCAGGCGCCGGAGACGATCGCGAGGAGGCCGCCGAGGTTCGGCGGGGCCTCCGCGATGCCCTCGGCGAGCCGGGGCAGCGCGGCGTTCATCTCGGCGGGGGCGGCGGTCTGGGACGCCTGCATGAGCTGCGGGAGGAGCCCGCCGAACGCCTGGTCCTCGGCGACGGCGGCCCGGACGATGTCGTCGACGACATGCTGGAGCGGCATGGGTGATCACCCTGGCACAGCGGTACGACAACCCGGGAACTCCGCGCCCCATCTTGGAATCTGATTCTAGAATGGGTCCATGGAGTCACAGGATTTCGCCGACGTGCTCACGGCCGTCCGCAGCTTCGTCCGCGACCAGGTCGTCCCCCGCGAGGAGGAGATCGAGGAGACCGACGCGATCCCGGAGGCGCTGCGCCGCACGTCCCGCGACATGGGCCTGTTCGGGTACGCGCTGCCGCAGGAGTACGGCGGGCTCGGCCTGTCGCTGAGCGAGGAGGTCCGCCTCGTCTTCGAGATCGGCTACGCCAGCCCCGCGTTCCGGTCCATGTTCGGCACCAGCAACGGCATCGCCGGGCAGGTCCTGGTGAACTCCGGGACGGACGCGCAAAAGGACGCCTGGCTGCCGAAACTCGCGTCCGGCGAGGTCATCGGCGCGTTCGCGCTCACCGAGGCCGAGGCCGGCTCCGACCCGAGCACGCTCAGCACGACCGCCGCGCGCGACGGCGACGACTACGTCGTCAACGGCGCCAAGCGGTTCATCACCAACGCCCCCGAGGCCGACGTCTTCATGGTCTTCGCCAGGACGGGCGGCGCCGGCTCCCGCGGCATCTCCACGTTCCTCGTCGAGAAGGGCGCGGACGGCCTGAGCGTCGGCCCGTCCGACCAGAAGATGGGCCAGCGCGGCGCCCACACGGCCGAGGTCTTCTTCGACAACGTGCGCGTTCCCGCCGACGCCATGGTCGGCACCGAGGGGACGGGCTTCCGTACGGCCATGGCATCCCTCGCCCATGGGCGACTCAGCATCGCCGCCGTCTGCGTCGGCCTCGCCCAGAGGATCCTGGACGAGACCGTCGCCTACGCCAGGGAACGCAGCCAGGGCGGAAAGACCATAGGTGAGTACCAACTCGTCCAAGGGCTCATCGCCGATTCCCAGACCGAGTTGTACGCCGGACGCTCGATGGTCCTGGAAGCGGCCCGCGCCTACGACGCAGGCGAGGACACCAAGCAGGGGCCGTCCTGCGCCAAGTACTTCTGCTCCGAGATGGTCGGACGCGTCGCCGACCGGGCCGTCCAAGTCTACGGAGGCATGGGCTACATGCGCGGCGTCGCCGTCGAGCGCTTCTACCGCGACGTCCGGCTGTTCCGCATCTACGAGGGGACGAGCCAGATCCAGCAGCTCGTCATCGCCCGCAACCTGCTGCGCTGACCCGGCCGCCGGCCGAGCCGCCGGGCAGGCCGCTGACCAGCGAGGACGCCGGCGGCTCAATTCGGTTCGCCACACCCGCCCGGGCCGTGTATGGTTTCACTGCGCGAACGACGCAGGCCCCTTTAGCTCAGTCGGCAGAGCGTCTCCATGGTAAGGAGAAGGTCTACGGTTCGATTCCGTAAAGGGGCTCACGGCATACCGGCCGCCATCCGGCACCATCGGACGGCGGCCTTCGTCGTCCCCGGGGACCATCGTCGTCCCCGGGCCGTCGAGCCGTCCGCGCCGGAACGCGCTGATTCGCTCCATACCTGGCCCTGTGGTACCGTCCCACCGGTTCCAGCAGGACGTTTCGCAGCCCACCGGCGCACCCGGTAGCCTGGGAGGCGGTCCAGCGGAACCCGCGAAACCGAAGCCCCGATCTCGATCCGGGTTTTCGCGTTTCCAGGGTTCGGTGAGCATCCGGTATCCTTGCAATCCGGTCCACACCGACCATCACGGCGGGGTAGCTCAGTCAGGCAGAGCAAGCGGCTCATAATCGCTGTGTCGCCGGTTCAAGTCCGGCCCTCGCTACTACCCATGTCTCTCACCTCCGTCCCGGGGGTGAGCAGGCTGGGTCGAACCACCGGCCGCCCTCCTCGGGCGGCCGCGGTCCGTAGATCCATGTCCCTTACCCAGAAAGGCACTCCATCGTGGCTGCCACTGACGTCCGGCCGAAGATCACGCTGGCCTGCCAGGAGTGCAAGCACCGCAACTACATCACGCGGAAGAACCGGCGCAACGACCCGGACCGCCTCGAGATCAAGAAGTACTGCCCGAACTGCCGGTGCCACCGCCCGCACCGCGAGACCCGCTAGCCGAGGTCTCCGCTAGCCGAGGTCTCCGGACGGCGAAGCATCATCCCGCCGCGCCGACCCCGCCGCGCCGACGACGAGCCGCTTCGATGCGGCGTCCGCCGCGCCGCCGGGAGACCGTACCGGGAAACCGCCGGCACGGCACCGCAAGGCAGGCATGACGGCGACTTCTTCGCGCGCTTGCTCAGACGACCATTCAGCCCGTTCCCGCCAGTGAGACCCGGCGGGGGCGGGCTGAATGTCATTCTGTTACCGTCCGACCGAAGACGGAACCGGTGTGCCCAGGGCGGGCGCCCGGGCAGCGCGGCCCCGTTCGACCTGGAGGGACGGATTGCATGGCACTCAACCGTGATTTCATCGGGCGGAGCTTCCCGCCCAGCGAGCCGTACGAGGTCAGCCGGGTGAAGATCCGCGAGTTCGCGGACGCGATCGGCGACCACAACCCGCTCTACCGGGACCAGGAGGCGGCGAAGGCGGCCGGATACCCCGACGTCATCGCCCCGCCCACCTTCCCGATCGTCGTCTCGCTCGGCAACGCCGGCCTCGCCGACCCCGAGCTCGGGCTGAACTACGCGATGGTCGTGCACGGTGAGCAGCGCTTCGAGTACACCCGCCCGCTCCGGGGCGGGGACGTCGTGACCTGCACCGCGACGATCACCGAGATCAAGTCGATCGGCAACAACGAGAAGATGGTCGTCGAGACCGACGTCACGACGACCGAGGGCGAGCTGGTCTGCAAGTCCTACAACACGATCGTGGAGCGGGGGGCCTGATGACCGCCAAGGTGAACTACGCCGACGTCGAGGTCGGCGCCGAGATCCCCGCGCAGACCTACAAGATCGACCGCGCGAACCTCGTCATGTACGCGGGCGCGTCCGGCGACTTCAACCCGATCCACTGGCGCGAGTCGTTCGCGAAGACCGTCGGGCTCCCGGACGTGATCGCGCACGGCATGTACACGATGGCGCAGGGCGGCCGGTTCGTCACCGACTGGGCCGGCGACCCGGGCGCCGTGGTCGACTACGGGGTACGGTTCTCCTCTCCGGTCGTCGTCCCCGACGAGGGCGGCGCGTCGCTGGAGATCAGCGGCAAGGTGGAGGAGAAGCTGGACGACAACAAGGTCGTCGTGGCGCTCACCGCCAGGTCGAACGACCAGAAGGTCCTCACGCGCGCGAAGGCGGTCGTCAAGCTCGCCTGACGGACGCGCCGCATCGGCCGGGTCCGCCCCGGCCGATGCCGGGGGCCGGGGGGCACGTACGGGAGGGGAAGACGTGGCGGTGTTCGCCGAAGACGTGAACCTGGCCGGATACACCACGCTGCGGCTGGGCGGCCCCGCCCGGCGCTTCGTCGAGGCGACGACCGAGGCGGAACTGGTCGCCGCGATCCGCAAGGCCGACGACGAGGGCGAGCCCGTCCTCGTGCTCGGCGGCGGCAGCAACCTCGTCGTCGCGGACGGCGGCTTCCCCGGCACGGTCGTGCGCGTCGGCACCCGCGGCACCGAGCGGACCGCCGCCGACGGCGGCCGCATCCACGTCCGCGTCCAGGCCGGCGAGGACTGGGACCCGTTCGTCGCCCGCTGCGTCTCCGACGGCCTCGCCGGCGTCGAGTGCCTGTCCGGCATCCCCGGCCGCGTCGGCGCGACCCCCATCCAGAACGTCGGCGCCTACGGGCAGGACGTCAGTGAGACGATCGTCGAGGTCCGCGCCTACGACCGGGAGGCCGGCGCCGTCGTCGCCCTCGACCGCGACGCCTGCCGCTTCACCTACCGGCACAGCGCCTTCAAGGGCAACGACCGGTACGTCGTCCTGGACGTCACGTACGCGCTCCACGAGTCCGAGGAGTCGCAGCCGATCGCCTACGCCGAACTGGCCCGCAGGCTGGGCGTCGAGCCGGGCGACCGCGTCACGCTCAAGGAGGCCCGCGACGCCGTCCTCGAACTGCGGCGCGGCAAGGGCATGGTGCTGGACGCCGCCGACCCCGACACGCGCAGCGCCGGGTCGTTCTTCACCAACCCGATCCTCGACGCCGCCCAGCTCGCCGAGCTGGAACGCCGCGTCGCCGAGCGCCTCGGCCCGGACGCGGCCTTCCCCCGCTACCCGGAGGCCGGCGGCAGGGTCAAGACGTCCGCCGCATGGCTCATCGACCGCGCCGGATTCACCAAGGGCCACGCCTGCGGCCCCGCCCGCATCTCCACCAAGCACACGCTCGCGCTCACCAACCCGGGCGGCTGCACCACCGCCGACCTCCTCGCACTGGCCCGCGAGGTCCGCGCCGGCGTCCACGCCGCCTTCGGGGTCACCCTCGTCAACGAACCCGTCATGATCGGCGTCGCCCTCTGAGCCGGTGGGGCCGTCTGAGCCGGTGGGGCGTCTGAGCTGGTGTGACGTGTCCGACATCGCAGTGCGGCGAAGCGTTGGTAGGGTGAACGGCGTCGAGGGGGAGTAGTCCCAATCGCGTGATCGACATACTGGCGCCGCCGAACGGTGCCCGGTCACGCGGGCCCGATCCAGATCGCGGCGGACGAGACCTTCGGCCTGGCAGTCATGCCGGGCCGAGGCCGCGCGTCCCGAACCGCCGCCCTTCGCCCGGCATCCGAGCGAGAGGGATCCGGTGTCCGCCTTCCTCATCAGCCTGGCCGTGATCTTCGTTGCCGAGCTGGGCGACAAGAGCCAGCTCATGGCCATGACGTTCGCCACCCGCTTCCGCGCGTGGCACGTGCTGATCGGCATCACGGCCGCGACCGCGATCGTCCACCTGGCCAGCGTCGCGCTCGGCGCGGCGCTCGGCGCCGCACTCCCGACCGGCCCCATCTCCATCCTGGCCGGTATCGCGTTCCTCGGCTTCGCGCTGTGGACGCTGCGCGGGGACGAACTGGACGACGACGAGCGCGACAAGGCCCGCCGTGCCACGGGATCGGCGATCCTCGCCGTCGGCGGCGCGTTCTTCCTCGCCGAACTCGGCGACAAGACGATGCTCGCCACCGTCACCCTCGCCGCCGACCACGGCGGGCTCCTCGCCCTGGCGGGCGTGTGGGCGGGCTCGACGATCGGCATGGTCGCCGCCGACGCGCTCGCCATCGTCGTCGGCCAGATGCTCGGCCGCAAGCTCCCCGAGCGCGTCATCAAGTACGGCGCCGCGGCCGGGTTCGCCGTCTTCGGCGCCATCCTGCTCGCCGAGGGCATCGCCGCCTGACGGAACGGGAACCAAGGAGGGGAGGGCCCTTGTCGGCCGCGGGCCCGCCGCGGAAGGGCCCGGAACGGAAGTGCGCCCGTGGCCCTACCCGCCCCCCTTC